>JAWVZC010000255.1:0-6428 GCA_033722415.1 Balneolaceae bacterium
GAGGTTGAACACTTTGACCGGATATTTATACAGTATGCCGCCGGGAATAACAGAAAAGCTCTCCTCAGCCTGATGAAAGAGCAGTGCGATCCATACCGCATCTGCGGGTTCCCACCGCTGTATACGTTCCTTCAGTCGGCCTCCGCCCTGCAGGGTGAGCAGATCACCTACGACCTGTGGGATGAAACCGAGCGCGAGAGTGCCGTTACCTTCGGTTCGATCCTCTACCGGCAATCCCACCCGTAATGCGGGTATTTATACCCTGTACAGATGAGCGGCGCGCCCGGCTTTACCCGCAAACTGCTATTCCAGGATATCCATCTTGTTGGCAAAATAGGCACAGAAATCGCGCATATCCTCCGCCATCTCCTCCTCCCGGGTCGACTGCGTAAGTGTATCGGCCATGGTGACCAGGGTCTGATGGAAAAAGATCTTCATTTCGTCAATCGTCATTTCACGCGTCCAGAGGTCCAGTTTCAGCGTGTCTTTCTCCTGCGGTTCCCACATTGAGAGGAACATCGCCCGGCAGGTCGCCTCCTCCGAGCCTCCCATATCGCTGGCGTCCCAGACGATACGTTCAGGGATGTCATTTTCATCCAGCTCTACGGTAATATTGATATCTTTCTTTTTCACAGCCATGGGTGGTAATCAGGTTACTTTTAACTATTTGCTTCCGGTAGTGGTTTACGGGCCGGGTCGGTTGCGCCCGGCCGCTGAAAATTGTAAATGATCTTTACATCAAAAGAAATACGCATATATTTATAACTCATAAAACAACAACACAAGGCGGGGAAATATATGGAAAAAGCGACTCTTTTCAGGGATTTTGATGCTATTACCTGTGTGGTGCTTCTACTGTCGTGCACCATGCTGTGGGGATGCACGCCCGGCACCGAGCTGCTCAACAGGGTGCCGGTACACTCGGTTAACTTCAAGGTGGTAGACCAGGAAGGGAATGCCATACCCGGGGCCACGGTGGAATCGAGCAACAGCAAGGCAACATCGACGGACGAGTCGGGCCTGGCAACCCTGCGGTTTGGCACGGTCGGCATACACAGTGTCACCATTTCGGCTCCCGATCACCTGCCGACTACGATGACCGTCACCCTCCCGGCCGACAACAAGGAGGTGAAAACGGCACGGCTGGCGAAACAGATTGATTATTCGGGTATGGCCTCCTCCGCGGGATTTGCCGGGATGTCGGGTGCCCAGCTCTACCCGATGATGTTTACCTACCTGTTCAACAGCTTCGGCTACAACATGGAGCTGACCGACTACCGAGCGGGCGAATGGACCACCTGGCGCATCAACACCACCGACGACGGAGATGATGCGATGGTGATCAAAAAGGCATTTCTCAGGGAAAATGCCGATGGACTACAGTGGTGGCAGATCCAGATGTTCGAAGAGGACAACGAGACAGCCACCTATACGGCAGAGGTGCTGTTCGACACCAACCGGTCGTCGATCCGCCGTTACCGGGAACAGATCGGGGAGAACGAACCCCAGGAAAAACCGGTGACCGAAAACTGGTACTCACAGCCCAACCGGCTGACCGAAGAGTCGATCGAAGGCGCCATTGAAGAAGAAAATATTACGGTGGAGGTACCGAAGGGATCATTTACCGCCGACCTGGTCAACTTCGGCGTCTCACCGGGAGTCCACCTGAAAATCTGGCGGGTGACGGATGTTCCCGGCGGCACCGTCCAGTACGCCACCGAGCAGGACGGAGAAACGGTATATCGCAGCCAGCTCGTCGATTACGGCAGCGACGCGGAGAGCCTCCTGGATTCCTACTAGCGCGTATTCCTTGTTCGAAAACAGGACCGTATGGGGTTACCGGATACCAAAAGGGGAGAGTAGCGGATTTGATCCCGGCCATCGCGGGATCAGCCAGCACCGGCTGTCCCCTTTCTTCCACCCGTGAATACCAGGCCCTCAACACCACCCCGGCACCGCTCTCCTGCAGCGGTGCCCGGCCCGGTAGCCTGTATCTCGCACGGCCACAAATGTGACGCTCCGCTTCCTCTCGAAGGATCACACCCACATTTTGGCCGTACGCCGGGCAGAAACTCCCGACCCGTTCGCGGGAGGAACCGAACCGAATCAACCCGTCCCCGGCGTGCAACTCACGTGCCCCCCCTGCAGCCGGGAATTAAAACCCGCCATTCGGTTGAACTACAACCGCAACACGCCTATACTTGGAGTTCAACACAAACCGGACCGTTTTTTGACGACTGACCTGAACCATATCCCCGAATTCCGCCCCGCACCCTGGTGTTTCAACGGGCACGTGCACACTATCGGGCGATCGCTGCTGACACGAGCGGGCGACCCGTACCACAAGCGGATCGAGATCGCCACGCCTGACGGCGATTTCCTGGACCTGGATATCATCAAGGCGCCCAGCCGACGGCCGGTGGTGGTACTGTTCCACGGGCTGGAGGGCTCCTCGAAACGATATTACATGACCGAGCTGGCAACAGCGCTTGCCGGGCAACAGTACACCGTGATCGGGGTTAACTTTCGGGGGTGCAGCGGGCGGATGAACAGGAAGCCACGTTTTTACCACTCCGGGGAGACCGAAGACCTGGACACCGTGTTCCGCTGGGTGAGGGAGCGGTTTCCCAATTCACCGATTGGGGCGGCCGGCTTTTCACTCGGCGGCAACGCCTTGCTGAAATCGCTCGGGGAGCGGCAGGGCGATCACCCCCTCAAAGCAGCCGCCACGGTGTCGGTGCCGTACGACCTTGCCCTCGGTGCCCGGCATATTTCGGAGGGATTCAACCGGATCTACGAGTACAACTTCATCCGCACCATGAAACAGAAACTAAAAGAAAAGCGGCAGCAGTTCCCCGACCTGCCGGAATTCCGCGGGCAGACGCTCTACGCATTCGACGACCAGGTAACCGCGCCGGTCCACGGCTTCCGCGACGCCGACCACTACTACGAGACCTGTTCGTCACAGCGTTTCCTGCAGCATATCCGCACCCCCACCCTGCTGGTGCACAGCCGGCAGGACCCGATCTGCCCTCCGGACATGATCCCGGTCGAAAAGATCGACGCCAATGCATCGTTATCCCGGCTCATCACCGGGCAGGGCGGACACGTCGGGTTCTGGAGCCGGCCGTCCGGATGGATTAACCGGACACTGGTGAACTTTTTCGCCAAAAAATTTGATGTGGAGGCTTCCGAGACAGAAGTAACAACCAACAAAAAGAACAAAAATATCCCACAACAATGGTAATCATCGTAGGGGCGGGCCCGATCGGGCTGGCCACCGGCATTGCACTGAAACAGCGTAACATTCCCTTCAAGATCATCGAACGGGGATGCCTCGTGAATTCGATCTACAACTACCCCAAAAACATGACCTTCTTCTCCACCTCCGACCGGCTGGAGATCGGCGGAATCCCCTTTATCTCACACGGTCACAAGCCGACACGACGCGAGGCGATGGAGTACTACCGGCGCGCGGCCGAAAGCTACGAGCTGCCGGTGCACCTGTACGAGGAGGTGCAGAACATCGACGGCACCGACGGGCATTTCACCGTAACCACCGACAGGGACCAGTACCACGCCGCCAAGATCGTAGTAGCCACCGGCTTTTACGACATCCCGCGGAAGATGGACGTACCCGGCGAAGAGCTGCCCAAGGTGAGCCACTACTACGACGAGGCGCACGCCTACGCCTGGCAGGACCTGCTGATCGTGGGCGCCGGTAACTCCGCGGTGGACGCGGCATTGGAGACCTACCGCTCCGGGGCCAACGTCACGATGGCGATCCGCGGCGACGGCATCAAAGAGACGGTCAAATACTGGGTGAAGCCCGATATCGAGAACCGGATCAAGAAGAACGAGATCACCGCCTACTTCAACACCGAGGTGGTGGAGTTCCGCGAAGACGAGGTGGTCCTGGATACCCCGGAGGGCACCATAACCGTACCCAACGACTTCGTGCTGGCGCTGACCGGCTATCAGCCCAACTTTGCACTGATGGAGAAGTTCGGCATCGCACTGACCGACGACGCCAAGCGGATGCCGGTCTACAACGACGACACCCTGGAGACCAACCGCGACGGCATGTACGTGGCCGGGGTGGTCTGCGGCGGCATGGACACCAGCAGCCTCTTTATCGAGAACACCCGCGTGCACGCCCGCCACATCGCCGACGATATCCAGCAGAAGCTGGCCGCCCGCGTGGAGTAACGCGTTCGCACTGTTTTTGGGAGGGCGCGGGGAACACAGGGGGGCACGGGTTCGGCGGATTATTGACGGGTTCTTAATTGAATCCGTGATTGCCCGTAGCATCTGCGTCATTCGTGTTCCGGCCACCACAGGCGGGAACTGTGATACCGGGGCGGGAACAGCGTAAAAAACATCTTGCCTGCAGCCCGCAGGCTGCTTATCTTTGCAAACTCTTTTGGAGAAGGGCCCAGCCCGGCAGAACGATCACGAAGGCGACAATAACCGGGCATACATTCGTTGAGATAATGGCTTTCACATGCGCACGTAGCTCAACTGGATAGAGCACCGCACTACGGATGCGGAGGTTGGGGGTTCGAATCCTCCCGTGCGTACTTTTTTGGAATCCCTGCAAGTCGTTGGCTTGCAGGGATTTTTTTTGGAATGCAGTATAGGTGTAACTTCTCAGATACCTCATTCTTTAACACTATGTAATGTTATTTACCGAATGAAATACGAAGTTGTTAAAAGCAAAAAAGGCAACACTGCATCCTACGCTCCATCTCGTCGGTATAGTTCGATACCAGGCATTGTCGACCATATCCCAAATGTGAAACCACTCCATGACATTAAAAAAGAATAGCAGTGATTGAATAGCTTATTACTACGGGCTCCGAGGCTTGGTAAATAATCGCCGGTGCCCGGCTAGATCCGTTATCAATGGAACAAACGTAGCGCATCTCCTTATAAGTTACCTGCTGCAATCAGCGATTTAACCATCATCCCAACCAAATGGACCCGAATTATGAATGACCATACCACACGATCCCCGATCACCCCGATTGTCATATTCATGCTGCTTTTCAGCTTCACCGCCGCCCACGCCCAGAGCAGTGGTGCACAGGATTCCGAAACCTACTCGCTGACGCTGAAGGTCACAGATGCGGAGACCGGCGAAGCCCTTGCTAATGCGCAAATCGAAATCCTGGGCCGGTACAATCCCATGTCTGTTAACAGCGAGGGACAGCTGGTCATCGATCAGATCGAAACCGACCCCCACACGTTTAAAATCTACGCGGAAGGATATGAAACCTGGAAAAAAACGGTGACGGTTACCAAAGACTCCAGGCTTACCGTAGCCCTTACCCCGGCAGAATAGCTCCTTATCCGCTTTTACATGCTTCACGGCACCGGGGCCGCCACCCGGTGCTTTTCTTATCACCCGGGCCGGCATTTTGACTCCTTTCGCAATTTTTACCAAAATTACCCCGAAAAGCTGTCCCTATACCTTGTGATCTGAAAACCATTTCCCGTTTGTTCAGGGCGGACGGAAGCGATCGTTTGAGCATAGCAGAAGAGCTGTCCATCTTGCTGATGACCAGTGAATTTTAGTCGGCTGTAAGGATTTCGGCAAAAACAAATCGCAGAACAGGTCATATTCAAATCACAATACATTTCATTTAAGCCTTGAATTCAATATAACACCCTGATTATCACTGTTTTCGAGAACTCCTGGTACAATTCACGCGAATAATACCGGTTAAGGTTGGCACAACTCCAAAATTATGATTTAATTTACTGGTTATAACGTGATGGGATAGTGTGCCGGTCGCACAAGATGGGACAACAGACCGGTGATGCATGAAATATGACAAAGGGGACATTATAACGATAAAAGTTTAACAAGCCCTCTTTTCGATCCCAGTGATAGCGCTATCACACGGGTATCCAGGCGGATTGCACGGTTTGAAGCCGGCCCGGGTAGCGGAAGAGCAATCAATAAGCAGTAAAACGGGATGGCGGTTATAAACGATCAGAAATACGAGAACAGGCATAAGATGTGGTACTCCCTGGCGGGCGTGATACTGCTGGCGGGGGCGGTATTCCTCTGGTACGGGCACGAAGAGCCGGTCGACTACAACACCGATATCAAGCCGATCCTGAACGAAAACTGCCTGGCCTGCCACGGCGGGGTTAAAAAGAACGGGAAGTTCAGCCTCTTATTTAAAGAGGAGGCCTTCAGCCCCAATGAGTCCGGCAGGCGCGCTATCGTGCCGGGCGAGCCCGGGGAGAGCGAGATGATCCGCCGTATCACCCACCCCGATCCCGACGAGCGGATGCCCCCGGAGGGCGACCCGCTGCCGGAGGAGCAGGTGGCACTGATCCGAAACTGGATCGACAAGGGCGCCGAATGGGGCACCCACTGGGCCTACCAACAACCGCAGCCGGTAACCCCGCCCGAC
>JAWVZC010000256.1:0-6406 GCA_033722415.1 Balneolaceae bacterium
GAAAACCGGGTATCTTAACCCCGGTAACAGGGTGAGTCTCCTGTTCCGGTTTCGTAATATCACTGTACACTGCAGGACCGTTAATTTTTCCCGCTTCTTTGTCAATAGGTGCTGCCAGATTTCCGGCGGCCATATTATCCACCGGTGAATCAACGGAAATCCTTAGTCGGCAGCCCAAAATATCCACCTCGCCAGCTTCATTTAATTGAGTAATAATTCTGACGGTGTTCACCCCAGACGGTGAGAGCCTGTTCATTTCAGGATGCTGCTGAATAAACTCTTCTACCAATCCATAATTGTTTTTCTTCATATAACCGGCCATTTCTCCGGATTTGAAATCCGATGCGTTCCTGATCTCGACTTGAGCCCCGCTCTTACCGTCCGGAGCTTTAAATACAACTTTACCGGATCGATTGCTCAATAGAGCTTCACTGATAGACGGAGTTTTTAAATCATGTATATCAGCTACTTTGTGTACAACAAATTCACCATAATGCTTGTGAAACAGTCGCTTATCATTCAGGATTTGACGCTCACTTTCTGGATTCATCTGCAGCTGGTACTCATACATTAGACCGGTTCCTGCCCAGGATGCCCGTTCGTTACCGGTTTGATTGAAAAAGTGGAACTGAAAGTACTCCAGTATTGAAATATTGTAGGTAAAAATGGAATTCAGCAGATCGACAAGGATGGCGAGGCGGGATCTGTTCGTTTTCTGCTGGACAAAGTCCAGAAACAGCCCAAATTTACTTTTGTCCAGTTGCTTGAGGTAGTATCCCAAATATAGTGCTCTCCGTAACTTCATCTGCTTCTCTTCATTTTTTTGTAATCCTCTGCTATCTCTCTCTATCAGAATAAAAAGTAAGAAAAATCTATGAACTATGAATTAGTTTATCTTAATAATTACAATGATTTATCGATAAATTATTCATGGTTGTTTTGTGCAATTTCGCCCCCCAGTTCATTGGCAGCCATAAACTCCACCTCCGGCCAGCGTTCCGTTACAGCCCGAAGCAGATGTTCCAGGGATTCCAGTCCTTTTCTGCGGTTCTGCTCATCAATGTGGCCACAGAAGTTAACCCGGTGCGAGCTGACAATTGCGGGATGATTCCAACGAAAAGCAGCCTCGATTTGGGTTAATGCATAATCTACCCAGTCTATTCCCCGGTCCTCCGTCGGTTCAAAGACCACATTGCGAACCAGGTAAATCTGGCCGTGGATATTTGTTTTACCGGTATAGTTGAACACTGTTTTGAACCTCCCCCGCCCCTGGTGCTCACGTTTAATCATGGGGGTATCGATAAATCTGATACCCCGCTGATTCAGAATCTTGTGCAGCACCGGGTGTTCTCTGCCGCCGGGCGGGTTGAAATGATCGGGTGAAAAGCCGTAAACGCGTTCAAAAGCGTCCAATCCGCTGTTAATGACCTGTTCAAACTGTTGGTTTTCCTCAAATTCCCAAAAATCAAAAGCCGCCATCGGTGCAATGGTTTTATACCCGGAGTAATCCAGAGCCGGATACGACCGGTTGTGCAGGGCCGTCAACAACGCGTTATTCCGAGCAGAAAGCATCTCGTTGAACACTTTAAGATTCAGATGTTCCCTGCCGTGGAACAGCGGCACGATGAGTCCCTTTTCGATGCCCTCTTCAAGCAGATTCCACGCCCCCCGGTAGGCACCCGGCTGCTGCTGAGATAGTTTCCGGAAGGTTTCGGGTAAGAGCTCATAGTAATACTGTTCAAACCCCGTTTCCGCCATCTTTTCGAAGTTAATGTTGCATGGCATCGCAAAAGTGGTGAATACGGGATATCGGCCGTTGCCGTCTTTTACGGTGGTGAGTACCTCGTACAGTGCTTCCAGATCCCGCCGGGTTTCAAGGGTGTCAAAGGTATCGAACCGGTTACTCAGGTCAATTCCCTCCCGCTGCATATTCTCCCTTGCTTTCCTGGAGTCGATACGCACATTCCCGTAGTCATCCACGGAGATCACCAGTATTTTCCGCCTCGTCGACCACCCGACAAGGTTTTTAGCATTGAGGGAAAACGTTTTTTTCAGCTTGTCAATCACAATAAGCCTGTTTTTGCCTTGTACACATTCAGTTAACGTATGATGAGACTATCGCATCGGCATTGGTCCGCCTGTAGTTCCTGGAAGCCTTCAGGGCATTCTGTGACAGTTTCTGCATCATCCCTTGGTTTGATTTCAACTCCCTGATAAATGTAACCGCCTCCTCAAGGTTGTCGTGCGAAACACATTTGGCATGATGATACCGTTCGGCATAATCATGCAATTCGGAATCATCGGAAGCAATATACAAAGACGGAATTCCGAAACTCATAAGGTTATAAGATTTACTGGGAACACTGCCTTTTGCTGTTGTTTCATCCAGTATTACGACTCCCAAGTCAGCTGCTGAAAGAGAATAGGGGAACATATCATCAGATTGAAAGGGTAAAAATTGACAGTTGGGCAATTCTTTCTCGCCGACCAGCTTTTTAAGGTGGGGTACGCGAGGGCCCCGCCCGATGATCTGAAACAACAGGTCTTCTTGGTGTCTCATCATCTCTGCAAGATCCACCATAATCTCTACATTGTGGGTTAACCCGATATTGCCTGAATACTGTACGACAAATTTATTCTCAAGTCCATGTTTTTTCACAAATGGATTCCTCTTCTTGTCAACCCTTCCATTGGATTGAAAAATGGACCAGATCGGGGTGACTTCTATCTTCTCCCTATCAACGTATGTTGATAACAGGCTACGCATTCGTTCCCCTATCGTATACAACCGATGAGCCCGATCAAACACCCTTTTGTTGAGCCATCCCCAAATCCGGTACACCGGATGCGACTCCTTCATACCGGTAATTTTGAACACATCGGGATAAACGTCCCAGATCAGCATGCTGCATCGATTGGGAAGCCCCAATGAAAGCAAATAAGCCATGGGGGGCAGCGAAACAAACAGTACCTCATAGTTCCGGAACCGGGTCAGTAACAGCCAGTAAATGTGCATACTGGCCTGCAGGTAAGAAAGCAGTTTCTTCCAGGCCGGCCGTTCAGCCCATTTGTTAATTTTGGTAACACCGACTGCTTCGTCCAGTTCCTCGCCCTGAATATGAATACTGCCTGTAATCAACTCCACCCGGTCCATTTTTTCAGTAAACGCGTTGCATAAACCAATGGTCAGGTAATTCACTGCCTGGTTGACGATTACTATTTTCCTATCGGTGTCGAAGTCCGGCTTATTTTCGATGTTCATCGGCCAGTCGCTTGCAAATGTTTAAATATTGTTCCGCTCTCTCACGTGCAGTCGGGAATGCTTTCTGTCTTTTGATTCCCTCCTCGGTCAATTTTCTCCGAAGATCTGGGTTATCAGCCAAGTCACTGATTTTTTCTGCAAATTCATTTGGATCTTCCGGATTCGCATAGAGGGCAGCACCTCCGCAGACGGAATGGGCAAACCCCATATCGGAGGTTACGATCGGTTTTTCCATCCGCATCGCCTCGGCATAGGAAGCGGAAAAACATTCCAGCAGCGTAGGCAAAAACAGGGCGTCACACTCTTTGTACAGTGCCGGTCCCTCATCAGGTTTTACCGGCCCGATATTAATAACCGAACCGTTGAGACCGGCTCGAAAGTGCTGTTTATACGATGCTTCCGGCAGAGTAAGTACAAAACGAACTCGTTCCTTAAGATGGACCGGCAGTAGTTCAAGTATGTCAGGTATGATTTTCAAATTTTTGTGCGGGTACCAGGCGGAAAGGGTCAGCAACCGGAATTCCGTCTCCTTTCTTTCAGGCAGTTTGTTCTGCACCTGTTTCGGGGAATCGTAGTGTCGGCTATAGGTGTTCGAAACCGTGTAAACCCGTTCGCTTTTTATCCAGTCACGCAACCTTCGGTTTACGTCATCAGTCTGTACCACGTAGGCATCAGCATCTCTCTTGAAATAGTGTTGTATCACTTTGCCTTTTAAAAACCATTTAACTCTTTTCCATAACGGAATCTGTTTGAAATAGGGCGACTCTCCATAGATATAATGCGGCAGGTTGTACCCAATTACATGGGGGGCTTCCGGCCGCCAGTAAGCCGGACCCGACGTGGTAAACACGACATCGGGTACAATCTCCTTCTCGATATCTTTAAAATCATGATCCTGGCTTCGAAAACTCAACACACGGGTTGCAGGCCGATATCCGACGTTATAGAAGAAAAAGTTTTCCGGATAATTCGCCGTTGAAACCAGGTCCGAAAGCATATCCCCCAATAACACGTGGTATTCATGCTCGGGGAATTGAACGCACTCTTCAATAAACGATCGTGCTACCTGTACACTTCCTCCCTTGAACGTACTCGATGTATTAATCATAACTTTCATGATACTACAGGGTCTAACCCGTGATTTTTTTATTTAACGCTCTCTTGAACATTTGACCAGAATTTGTCTGCTACCCACCGGAATGCTGTTGCCGGCAAGTAAATAACTTATGTAGGTTTACCCGGTATTACCCGTTATAAATTCATAATAATTTTCTGCCACGGTAGACACGGAAAATCTTTTCACAGATGCAGCTGCTGCTTCCGACATACGCGTACGCACCGCCTCATTTTCCATCAGCAAGGCCAGTTTTTCTTTAAACTTTGTTTGGTCAAACAGCGGTATGAGGTAGCCATTCATTCCGTCCTGTATCATATCGGAAGGCCCTGCCACACAATCATAAGCGACGACTGGTAACCCGGCTGACATCGCCTCTCCAATCACATTGGGAAAGCCCTCCGAACTTGATGTGAATGCGAATATTTTGCTACTCTGGTAGTATCGGTCAATATTTTTTTGTTCGCCCTCTAATCTGACTTTATCCTCCGCTCCCTTTTCGTGCACCAGCTGTTCCAGGGATCCGGACAGGTACATCTTTTTAGCATCCCCACCCACAATTACCAGCTTCCAACCCGGTTTTTTTATCTCCAAAAACATGCTGATTAATTGGTCAAAATGTTTTGTAGGTATCAGCCTTCCCACCGAAAGCACAATATCCTCATTCTCTGACTCGCTGGAGGTACCGATATTCCGTATTGGATTCGCTATTACCCGTACATTACTGTTCCACCGCTTTTCAATGCAGACAGACTGCGCCTTGCGGGTTTGGGCGATATACCCAGCAGCCCTCGGATACAGAAAAGAGCGGAGCATATTTTGCAGGTACCCCAGGTCTTTATCGGGTTCACTGCGGTCTGAAATGAACACCGGATAATTCAAGCCCAACAGGGAAAGTAACACCATGTTGTTCCAGTATTCTCCAAAGCTGAGTATCGTATCGGGATTGATTTCGGATACCTGCCTCCTCAGATACCAGATCGTTCTGATCGCCGATCCAGACCGGGTAAAATCCTCGTAACGAAACGGCGGACGATGTATGGTTACGGTCCCTGGCAATGAGTATACATTCTCCCTGTTTTTCCCTATTAAAATTATATCAATCCGCGCATCTTGTTCATTGGAAAAACTTCGAGCAAGTTGTGCCATCACCCGCTCCATTCCTCCGATACCGAGAGAATGAATGATCAGACAAATTTTTCGGGAACTGCTCATTGATGTAGTCCTTTTACTCATCCGGCTCTTGACCTTGCTTCCTGTGTATCAAAATAAATTAGCAGTAATTTTTTGTTTTTCCATTATTTATTAAAATTAATTTGATCATCCTGCATCTCCATGATTGTGTACAATCCAATAGTTGGTGAAATATTCATCAAAAATTATAAGGGAGGAAAAATTTCACTTTTTACCACGCTGTCGTTCAGTTCCAAAATGGAAAGACCCTGTCAATTCCACGTGCAATTTTTTTCTGGCGGCTGTTCAACCGGTGAAACCGGAAACCGATGTCGGGATTAATTCGGATGTTTTTTTTCAATCTAATCAGATTACCTGCAAGCATGTGATCGCCGGAAAAAGTCTGGTCAGCGCTAATATTGCCAATTTCCGGATGAATTCGGTTCAGCAGTTCCGGCATGGTCACATAATTTTTGTAGGACACCTTTTCCGAATCAATACCGAGACAAAACAGTTCGGTTACCGCATTTGTAAATATCCAGTCTGTAAGGACCTTCCAGGTTCTGCCGGGTGGATTATCCGTTTCGATCCCCGCTTTGATATCTTTGGCCAAAAATGCCTTGGCCGAGTTTAACACCCCGGTAAAGTCCCGGCAAATATGAACGACCTTCAAATCCACTATCTTTGACAGCACCGTAATACGCTGCGGCGACTTTGAGGAGTCGATTATCACCGAACAGCCGGTAACTTCTTTAATCGCCTGGAATAATTGCAAGGTGGCTTCACAGTATCGTCTGAACGATGAGGATGGATACAAACGATTCAGCAGAGCAAGCAGCGTGGTTTTGTTGCGTTCA
>JAWVZC010000257.1:0-6327 GCA_033722415.1 Balneolaceae bacterium
ACGGTGAAGGGGCCGGTGGGCGGGCTGGTGGGCGGGCTGCCAGCCCAGTCGACGCTGGCCTCGCCGCTGGTCAGCCACTGGTCGGCCGCCGCATCCCACACCCGCAGCCCCACCACCCGGTCCCCATCCGGCAGCGGCAGGTCCGGGTTCAGCACCTGCGACGTGAACTCGAATGCGCCCGCGCCAACGAAGATCGCGAAGGCCATCGACACTCCGCCCAGCACCGCCAGTGCCGTACCTCCACCATACAACTGGTGGACTATGTGGATGGTATCACCCATCGTACGCTGAAGGAACGGCTACCCGGGGTAACGATCGTACAGGTGATCCATGTAGTTGATGAATTCGCCATCCAGCAATCTGTTGATGCCGCTGCAACGGCAGACGCCCTTCTGCTCGACTCCGGGAACCCCCGCCTTGAAGTAAAGAAGCTCGGGGGTACCGGTACCACCCATAACTGGAATCTCAGCCGTGAAATTGTACGCATGGTGGTAGAAACCGGTATACCTTGCGGGCGGGCTTTCACCCGGGAACATATCGAACGCAATACGGTTTGTTGAGCCGTATGGGGTGGATATCTGCAGCAGCGTGCGCACCGATGGCGAGCTTGATCGAGAAAAGACCATCCAATTTTTTGAACAAATACGAGCGATTCCTCAATAAAGATTCAGTTTCAGAGTTATCATTATCTTATGAACATCAAACGAAGATCTCTCATGCTGTTTTGTAATAGTAAACTCAACGCCGTGGTTCTGCTAGTCATCATGCTGTTTTGCAGCAGCGATCTGTATGCCCAAAATGAGATCCAGCGAGAACGAAGCTCACTCAAGGGGATTGTTGAGATGGGCTTCACCGTAAACCTGGAAGCGAACGTTTCCCTGAACGAGAAGGGAGAAATCGAGATAACCTCCATCAAACAGCAGGCCGTTGACAGGCTCGAAGAAGCGGGACTTACCGTCATTCCGGACGCACAAGTGCGCTCATCTGCCGACATCCCGTTCCTGTATATGCACATTAACACCATGGATGCAGGGCGAGGCCTGGTGCCTTTTTCCGTCTCCATAGACTTTTATCAACCGGCTCGTCTTACCCTGAATCGTGATATGGAGACATCGGTCAGTACCTGGCAAACCGGCCTTGTAGGCATTGTATCGTATGATCAAATGAATATTATCGGGGAATCTGCTGTTGGACTTCTGGATGATTTCATCAACGATTACAACCGGGTAAACCTGTAATCCCGAAGGCACTGGAAAATAAAAGTAGAAAGAGGGCCAAGAATTTTTTTTATTTAGCCAACCTTTGGTTTAAAAAAATTATCCCGGTTACGCAAGACCAGATTTCTCTTAATTACTGATAAATTACCCAGCAGATGAATATCGAAGAATTTCGTGAGTATTGTCTTTCCTTCACCGGAGTCACCGAAGGGTATCCCTTTGACGAGGATACCCTTGTGTTCAAGGTCATGGACAAGATGTTTGCCATGGCCGATGTGGAAAATTTTGAGCGCATCAACCTCAAGTGCGACCCGGTTAAAGCAGCCATGCTGCGCGATCTTTACCCGGAAGTAACCCCGGGATATCACATGAATAAACGGCACTGGAATTCCGTTGACCCCAAGGGTGGGCTTGACGATGTGCTAATTAAAGAATGGATTGAAGATTCCTATAACCTGGTGGTGGAAAATCTGCCGAGAAAAAAACAGAAGAAACTGGAAGCCATGCAAGAGGAGGATTAATTGCGTGAATTTTTGCGCAGTAACCCGGTAAGACGCTGAAGGCTTTTCTTTTCAAATCTCCATACGAATTCAAACTGACCGAGAATTAACCCGTAGAACAGGAACAGCAGCTGATAGGCGGGGAAAACAGTCAGCACCCAGGCAATGATCTCGATCCAGGCAGGCGTCTGTTCGTTGATGCCCAGCCAGCCAAACAACACCTTTCGCACATACAGGGCGCTCATGCCGGTGATCGCGAAGATGAAAAGGATTAACAGCAGTTGCCAGATGGTGGTAACCCCCCACCGCTCCTTCAGTTTTTCGATCAGCTCATTCATCCAGCCTCCATTTCCCGGATCGTTGCATCCAGAGCGTCATCGACCGCATCCAGCGTGGAATCGAGCAGCTCTTTGGTGTGCGTGGTTGCCAGGAACCAGCTTTCAAACGGGGATGGCGGCATGTAGATTCCGCGCTGCAGCATCTGGTGGAAAAACCGTTTGAAAAACGCCTGGTCGGTGGAGCTTGCCGATGCAAAATCGATCACTTCCGATTCGGTAAAAAAGATACTGGCCATGGACCCCACCCGGTTGATATGGTGTACCACCTCATGTTTTTGCAACAGCTCCAGCAGTTCAGCCTGAAGGTAGGCGGCTTTCTTTTCCAGATCATCGTAATGGTGGGGATTCTCATGCAGTTCCGTTAAAAGTGCATATCCAGCAGCCATAGCCAGCGGATTCCCCGACAGCGTGCCCGCCTGGTATACCGGTCCATCCGGTGAAACGACTGACATCACCTCGCCGCTTCCGCCAAAAGCACCCACCGGCAGCCCTGCCCCGATGATTTTTCCATACGTGACAAGATCTGCCGTAACTCCGTACCGTTCCTGGGCGCCCCCTTCGGCAATGCGAAACCCGGTCATCACCTCGTCAAAAATCAACAGGGTGTTGTGGGCATCACACAGTCCCCGCAACTCCTGTAAAAATCCCTTCCCGGGGGGGATACAACCCATGTTTCCGGCGACCGGCTCCAGGATAATGGCCGCCACTTCGTCTTCATACTCGTTCAACAGTTTCTTTACGCTGTGAAGATCATTGAAGTTGGCAATGAGCGTATCCTGCGCAGTTCCACGGGTTACGCCGGGACTGCTCGGGGATCCCAGTGTCAAAGCACCACTGCCGGCCTTAATCAGGAAGGAATCACCATGTCCATGGTAGTTCCCTTCAAACTTGATAATTTTATCCTTTTTTGTGTACCCGCGAGCAACCCGTATGGCACTCATACACGCCTCCGTACCCGAGTTCACCATCCGGATTTTATCAACGCCGGGGACCATCTCGCGGACCAGTTCTGCCATCTGCACCTCGATCTCGGTCGGAGCCCCGAATGAGGTCGACTTGGCTGCCGTCTGCTGTACTGCCTCGACCACGGGTTCCCAGGCGTGGCCCATAATCATCGGCCCCCAGGAACCCACGTAATCGATATATTCATTCCCGTCAACATCTGTCAATATGGATCCTTTGCCCTTTTTAAAAAAGGGGGGCGTGCCACCGACTGAACTAAACGCGCGTGCCGGGGAATTTACACCGCCGGGAATAAATTGTTGTGCTCGTTTAAATAGTTCGTTACTCGTATCTAGCATATTACTGACATACTTTTCACCCGGACACGCTGGCCGTGCCCGCTGATTATCGATCTAGTTCATCCTGTGTAGTACTTTGGAGGCCGCTTTGGCAAAGTACGTTGCGATCAAATCGGCACCGGCCCGTTTAAACCCGACCAGCGCCTCCATCATCGCTTCTTCTTCATCAAGCCACCCATTGGCGGCGGCGGCTTTTAACATAGCGTATTCGCCGGAAACATTATACACCGAAACCGGCAGTTGCACCGATTCGCTGACCGCGCGTATTACATCCATATAGGGTAAGCCCGGCTTCACCATTACGATGTCTGCCCCTTCCTGTTCATCCATCTGAGCCTCTTTTACGGCTTCCCGTACATTGGATGGATCCATCTGGTAGGTTTTTTTGTCTCCAAAGCCGGGAGCGGAGTCGAGAGCATCCCGGAACGGCCCGTAGTAGCTGGAGGCGTACTTGGCACTGTAGGCCATAATTCCCGTGTCGGTAAATCCCGCTTCATCGAGTGCATCCCGCATCGCCCCGATTCGGCCGTCCATCATATCGGAGGGTGCCACAAAGTCGGTCCCGGCCCTGGCGTGGCTAACCGCCATTTCGGCCAGCACCTCTACCGATTCGTCATTAAGGATTTCTCCATCCCGCACTATGCCATCGTGCCCGTAGCTGCTGTAGGGGTCGAGAGCGATATCGGTCATCACCAGCATATCGGGAAACGTTTTTTTGATCGCCCGCACCGACTCCTGCATCAGTCCCTTGTCGTTAAGGGCTTCCGTACCCCTGTTGTCCTTTTTATCCTCCGGCACCTTTACAAAGAGCAATACCGAGCGTATGCCGACCTCCTGAAGCTCCTGAATCTCATCCATCAGCAGGTCAAGGCTGTACCGGTAATATTCCGGCATGGACGGGATCTCCTCTTTTTTATCCTGCCCCCCGGTGACAAATACCGGGGCAATAAAATCGGCCGGCTTCAGGTGATGTTCTGCAACCATGGCCCGGATGGCACTACTGCCTCGCAGGCGCCGGGGTCGTTGATAGGGAAATTGTCCGTATGGCATAGATGAAGATGTTGTGTTACCAGATTTATCAATGAAAAATGACGTATAACCAAATACTCGCTGTTTGACGCCCCGCCGGATGCAGGCCTTCATACGTTTCGCTCTTAAAGCTACAACGGCTGATCACTTACTCTCGTACCGTTCGTACCGTTCACTCTTCCGTGTCGTACTCGATCCAGTCGATCGGGTCGGTAAGGCGTTCCAGCAGATAGGCTTCCCTGCTGTCTTTCTCAATTTCAACATTGTAGTCCCACCGAACCCGGGGCGGCAGGCTCATCAGGATCGACTCGGTACGCCCCCCGGTTTTGAGGCCGAAAAGGGTTCCGCGGTCATGGATCAGGTTGAACTCCACGTACCGCCCGCGGCGTATCTCCTGGAAATAACGATTCTGCTCATTATACGGTTCATCCCTGCGCCGCTGTACGATCGGCACGTAGGATTCCAGAAACGCGGATCCGACATCCCTGACGAAGGCAAACCAGTCCTCGGCCGTTTGCTGTTTTGTGGGGCGCAGGTAGTCAAAAAACAATCCACCGATTCCACGCCCTTCCTTCCGGTGATCATTGTAAAAGTACTCGTCACACTCCTTTTTGAATTTCGGGTAAAGTTCGTGTCCGTGCGGGTCACAGGCCTTTTTCAACACGCGGTGGAAATGGATCGCATCCTCATCCCACAGGTAATACGGGGTAAGATCGGCCCCGCCGCCAAACCAGCGGTCCCGTACCTGATCCATTTGCCGATCGTCATAAAGCTCAAAATAGCGATAATTGGCATGGACAGTCGGCACCATCGGGCTGAGTGGATGGATCACCAGTGAAAGTCCGCCGGCCCAGAACCACCCCTGTTCCACTTCAAACCGCTGTCGGATCAACGGGGGGAGCTCTCCGTGCACTGTGGAGCCATTGACCCCGCCCTTTTCAATCAGCCCTCCCTTCTCCATGACACGGGTATGTCCGCCGCCCCCGCCCTCGCGATCCCAGTCATCATGACGGAAGCGCGCCTTGCCATCCAGCTCCTCCAGCGTGTCACAAATTTCGTCCTGGAGGTCGTTAATAAACTCAGTAAATCGTTCTTTAATGGACTTCATGCAGCCCCATATTCCTTTACCGTGTCGATAAACGCGCGGGCGTGATCCACCGGTACATTCGGCAGGATGCCGTGCCCCAGGTTGGCGATATATTTGTCCTTACCGAACCGGTCAATCATACGCTTTGTCTGCCGTTTTATCTCGTCAACCGGGCCCAGCAGCTTGGTGGGGTCGAGGTTACCCTGCAGGGTCAGGCGGTTTCGCGTGGCTTCGCGAGCGTACTCAGGCGTGATCGTCCAGTCGAGCCCGAGGGCCGAAGCACTGCTCCGGTAACTGAGTCGTTCCAGGGCATACCAGCTCCCTTTTGCGAACAGGATGACGGGTACATCCTCCACGGCATCTGCAATCTCCATCAGGGAAGGCAGCGCCCACCGGTTAAAATCTTCCGGGCCGAGCAGTCCCGACCAGGAATCAAATACCTGCACCACCTGGGCTCCCGCTTCCACCTGCGCCTGCAGGTAATCGATCGTAGCCCTGGTCAGCTCTTTCAGCACATGCCCGGCAGCATCGGGATGCTGGTAAAGAAATGCCTTGGCTTTTGCAAAATTCTTCGAACCCTCTCCCTGCACCATGTAACAAAACAGGGTCCAGGGAGCTCCCGCGAACCCGATCAGCGGCACCCGGCCATTCAGCTCGTTGCGAGTCAATGTCAGCGCCTCCATGACGTGGTGCAACTTTCCGGGCACATCCTCGGCCAGGATGGCAAATGCGTCATCGGGCGTACGGATCGGGTTTTCCATGACCGGACCTTTGCCCGACACCATCTTTACATCAATGCCTAGGGCCTGCGGTACCGTCAAAATATCCGAAAAGATAATTGCGGCATCGGGTTCC
>JAWVZC010000258.1:0-6243 GCA_033722415.1 Balneolaceae bacterium
GCACTGGTGGATCTGTATGAGGCGACCGGCGGGTCCAGCTGGGACAACAACAGCGGGTGGCTGCAGGGGAATCCCTCCGACAGCTGGTACGGGGTGGAGGTGGACGCCGACGGGCGGGTGGTCCGGCTGGACCTGGCCGACAACAACCTGCGCGGGTCCGAGGGGCTGCCGGCCAGCATCGGCAACCTGACGCGGCTGCGCTACCTGAACGTGATGTACAACCGCATTTCGGGCCCGCTGCCGGAGGTCCTGTTCACCCGGCTCCGCCGGCTGGTGTACCTGTACCTGAACTTTTCGACCAGTGCCATGCCCAAGAGCCCGGACCTGCACGAGCAGACCCAGACCGGGGGCGGGGATATCCACACCGGCAAGACCGACCAGGGGGCCGGCAACAAGTTTACCGGGCAGATCCCCTCCACGTTTGACCTGCCGGAGCTGCAGTGGTTTGCCCTGTCGTGGACCGAGATTACGAAAGTGGCCCCGGAGGTGTTCACCTCCAGCAAGCTGAGGGGGCTGTGGCTGGCCAACAACCCGGGGCTGGGGGGCAACCGGCAGACCATCCCCTCCTACATCGGACAGCTGACCGACCTGGAGCAGCTGGCCCTCAACAGCAGCCCCGACCAGCCGGCCTGGGGCGGGCAGCTGCCGGCCGAGTTCGCCAACCTGACCAGCCTGAAGAGCCTGCGGCTGAGCCGCAACCCGTTCACCGGGCGGTTCCCGGACCTGTCGGGGGCCACGGGCATGCAGACGTTTTTGATCGATCATACGGATTTCACCAGCGGGTTCCCCGCCTACGGGCTGGACGGGGGGTGGCCGGAGATCAACGCCTTTCTGGCCAGCTTCACCGAGTTCAGCGACGCCTACCTGCCGGGGGATGCCCCGCACTCGCTGCGCACGCTAAACCTGCCGGACACCGGCCTGGACGGGTCGCTGCCGGAGGGGGCGTTCCCGCGGCAGATGATCGTGACCGATTTCAGCTGGAATAGCCTGTCGGGGGCCACCCCGCGGGACCTGCGGCACCTGGTGCGGATCCGGAACCTGCGCTGGAGCGACAACGACCTGGAGGGGCCCTGGCCGGAGCTGGACTGGACCAACCAGCAGCAGCTGACCAATTCGGCCGGGACGGTGGTGCACCCGCTGCGGAATTTCAGCCGGGCCCATTTCAACGGCAACCGCTACGTGTTTGCCGACATGCTGGTGGTCAGTGACGACGGCAAGACCCTGTTTGAGTGGTACCAGCAGGAGGCGGAGGCCTCGTTTCGCTACGGCAACCAGAAACCGTTTGGCAGCACCGCCGACAAGTCGGGCAGCCGGATCGACTTCAGCGGGGAGGTGACCCACCCCGACAACGAGTACCGGTGGTACCGCAACGGCAGCCAGCTGTCGGGGGCGTCCGGGAACGTGCTGGATGCGGCCGCCTACGGGACCGGCACCTACCGGCTGGAGGTGACCAACCCCAACGTGCCGGGACTCACCCTGCAGAGCGTGGAGATCCAGGTCACACAGTCCGACCTGGACGGCAGTGGAGATACCACAAATCCACCGAGTGCCCCCACGCTAAGTTCCCCGGCAGATGGAGCTACGGGGATATCGACCAATCCTACACTTGATTGGAACAGTGTTTCAGGGGCCGATTCTTACCGGTTACAGCTGTCGAGTAATCCCGATTTTACCAACCTCACCACCGACCAAACGGGAATATCCGGTACCCAATACCAGGTGTCCAACCTTGCCAACAATGATACGTATTACTGGCGGGTGCAAGCTGTAAACAGTGCCGGCAGCAGTAACTGGTCGGCAGTGAGAGACTTTACCACGGTTGAATCCGGCAGTTCGACAACACTGTCCGCTCCTGCACCGGGTTCACCGAACGACGGGGCAACCGGTATTTCAACCTCTCCGACCCTGAGCTGGAGCAGTGTAGATGGAGCCGATAACTACAGGCTTCAACTTTCCGCTCAATCTGATTTCAGTTCTGTTGTGACAGATACGCTCAATCTCACGACAGCAGAATACCAGGCCAGTGGTTTAAACAACAGCACGACATACTACTGGCGGGTACTGGCCACCAGTGCCACCGATACGAGTAACTGGTCAGAAGTATATGATTTTACCACACACTCTTCATCAGATACCTCAACCCTGGCGGCTCCAACGTTGGTTTCGCCGTCCGATGATGCGGTAAACACAGGCCTGGAGCCAACCTTCGAATGGCAGCCGGTTAATGGTGCGGATTACTACATTTTACACACCAACAGGATTAATCCGGGGGAAATGGTAATCGAGGCCGAGGTAAATGGAACGAGTTTTACTCCCTCAGGGCCGCTGAATCCCGAAACCACCTTTGACTGGCGGGTCCGCGCGGTTAAAGATGGACAGGCAGGGGAATGGAGTGTGATATGGAGATTTACTACGGGCAGTGGTTACGATTTTCCCTTGACCATTACCGGGACGGAAGGGATGCGGATGGTATCTTCTCCTGCTGCCAACACCACGCTGGCTGATCTCCTAGGTCCGTTGTGGAACCAGGGGGTAGAGGGCTCCGATGCCGAGCAGCAGGACCCAAACATATTTGTCTGGAATGAGGAGCAGCAATCTTTCGACGTGCCCTCTTCCATGTCCGATGTTATGGCACCGGGCGAAGGATACATTACCTGGGTGTTTGAGGACGATGATCCACTAACCGGGGGAGTACAGGGTGGTTTCCCGAAGGAACTGGGAGTTGACGGAACGGAAAATAACAGTCCTGTCGACGTTCCCGTGTCGGTTACCGATGCCAACAACTCCGGGGGCATTGATGGACAGGAGGGGTGGAACCTGGTGGGAAATCCCTATGGAACTACGATCCTGGTGGATGAAATCCTTGCCGCAGCTAAAGAGGTTAATCCACAGGTAAATGCCAATGTGTATGTCTGGGATCCCGCCCTGTTGGATTATGTGAGTTTACCGGAAGGGGAAGGACATGTGATCGAGCCATTCCAGGTGTTCTGGTTGCGATATTTGTCTGAGGATACAGGAACGTTGACACTCGACAAGACTTTGCTATCTGCAGCAAACAAGCGTGCGAAATATGCCTCGCAGCGAAATAATGATGAAAATGATAAGGAACAAGAAGTAACTTTCATCCTTGAGCAGGATAGTAGTCTTAGTGATGAATTCACTGTTGCATTTAGCGAAGGAGCCAGTGTTGGTGAAGATCTGATGGATGCTTATGACTTATCCTCATTAAATCCAATGTCCGATTTAAACCGTTCAAGATCCCTGAATATCTACAGCATATTCGCGGAAAATGAGAGGGAAACGTTCGCACGAAATGTACTGCCTGCAAAATTTACGGATGAAATCGAGGTACAGATAGGCATTTCATCTGGCAGTAGCAGTGATATCACGATAAGTTGGTCAGAACTGCGGGTGCTCCCCTCTGGATGGACGCTGGAACTGAATGACAGGAGAACTGGAAAAACGATTGACCTCAGAACAACTGATTCCTATTCATATCGAACTGCTTCCGGTGTCGATAATGCCAGGTTTTTACTGAAAGTTTCACCGAACGGCTCAATAGAGAATCCTGGATACGTTGAAAAACCAGGGGCAATACGCCTTTCGCAAAACTATCCCAACCCATTTAATCCCACCACCGAGATATCTTATACTCTGAATCGTCAGGCGGAGGTGAACCTGACGATCTATAATCTACTGGGTAAAAAAATTGCTACCCTAGTGAATAACCGGGTACAGGGAGAGGGAAGTTACACGGTGCGTTTCAACGGCGTGTCGCTGACCAGTGGTATATATATTTATCGATTATCGGTAGGGAACAAAGTAATGACCAAAAAGATGACGCTGGTTAAATAGTACCACCGGACATCCCAGGTCAACAGTAATAGGTAACAGCAAGGCGGAATAAAACCCTATGATACTACTACATTACGTCTTTTGCTGAAGCCCCGAACCGTTTGTGTGACCACCCGATACCGGGCCATTTGACGTCAGTGTTAAAAGTAACTGGTATTGGGTATTCTTCTCAGGGCACAGTACGTGAAGACCGGTATATCACTCCGCAGCTGTTCGTCAGAAACTTCTTACCGACCTCTCAGATTACTACAAACGGAGATGGGTATTTTTCAGCCCTGAATTCACTGTAATTTCTTGTGAACCTTGGAATTATACGAGTTCACCTTTAATTCTAACATCCATTCGATGTAAAATTTTGTCATCCGACTATTCCCATGCCTGGTCCCTGCGCTCCGAGTTGAGACGTTTTGCGTCGAGTTGGTTAAGAACACGAGATAGCGGATCCTCAATTTGGGGTCTACCGCAGAGCTGATGTGAACCGAAAAGCGGCAACAATTCCTGTCAATTGCTTATCTCGAACTAACGTTACTTCTGTTGAGAAATGCGGGCTCAGCCTCTATAGATTTATAACTGGAAAACTTCCTCCACAGCAACTTCTCTTTTCTTATTAAATAAATTAATGAAAAATAATTATATAAATTCCGCTGTACTTTGTACCTATATAGTATGTGGATAATGTTTGTCCCAACTTGCCGTAGCATACATTCATTCAATGAGAGTTTGACGCTGTTTTTGCTATTATGATTGGAATTTTTATCCCTTTTCAACGGACCGGTATACGGTAGCCCCTGGACACTATACCGTTAAGCGGAGCCATGACCATGTTACGGAATTTCATTACGAGATCAGCGGCCTGGAGGGCGAAATATATCTGATTTCTCATGCAGTAGTGAGTGGGTTTATCCCCTGAGTTTATGGAACAGGATGAGTCCACAGTCCCCTTCGTATTCAGAAATGTTTGCGCTTTTTCATTGAACCTGCTTGCTCGTAGGGACCCAATTGAAACTATTGTCAAATTCAATGCTTGATCTCTGATACGACTTTGGGAGCGGAGGAAATTACCGGTAATATATGGTATGTTGAAATGACAATACCTAAACATGACGTTTTTAAAAAGAGGAGAGGGCTGTGAAATTTCGAAGTCTGGCAGCACATTACATGCCTAGGTTCATAAAAAAAATTCTACGAGCGTACAAGAAGAAAACTGCACGTAAAAAATTTGAATCCCTCGATTCACTGGAATGTGATCCATCCAGCTTGTTGATGCGTGATGCAATTCCATTATCAAAAATAGTGCGATCGAACCGTATTGATGCTCTTTGGAAAGAGTCGAAACAAAAATTGGCTGGATTCAAATTACCGGGTGATACCGGGGGGGGTGAATCCCGGTGACAGAAAAGCCTTGTTCTATCTTGTCAGCTATTTTAAGCCATTACACGTCCTGGAAATTGGTACCCATATAGGTGTTTCGACCCTCCATATTGCCTCCGCGATGGCTCATTACCGGGCAAGAGATCCTAAAAATATCGGCATGGTGAGTTTGGATTTCAGAGATGTAAATTCATCGTACGAAAAGCCTTGGCTGAAATATGGGACGAAGTATACTCCTGCCCGGATGGTCTACATGCTGCACTATGACGATTTTTTAACCTTCAAAACGATGAGGTCCCTCGATTTTTTTTCGAGAACCACACAAAAGTTTGATTTCATTTTTCTCGACGGTAATCATTCCGCATCTGCAGTCTACCGGGAGATACCTTCGGCCCTGGAAGTTCTTGAAGATGATGGGGTTATCCTGCTTCACGATTATTTCCCGGATAATGAACCAATTTGGGACAATGGGAAGAAAATTTCAGGGCCATATCTTGCCGTTGAACGCCTTATTAAAGAGGGAGCAAATCTGGGGGTATTGCCACTGGGGAAATTGCCCTGGAAAACCAAGGGAGATTCCCGCCTGACAAGTCTTGCACTACTGTTTCACAAGAATTAGGAGAAATGCCGTTTATCATTAAAACCGAGTCTATTGAAGGTTTCGGATGTATCAAGACTAGAAAGTAAATCGTTAATAGGGAGGCAATCGCTGCCGAATAATCACTAAACAAATGTTATGAGGCTACTAATAAATATATGATTTCGGCTGAAGGTATTAGAAATTCGATGAGAGTTTTTGTTGTGTTGCTGGTAATATGGGGTTACCCCGGGATGGGCATTGCCCAAGTACCAGGGAGCGTGGAGGGCGACCGCCAAGCACTGGTGGATCTGTATGAGGCGACCGGCGGGTCCAGCTGGGACAACAACAGCGGGTGGCTGCAGGGGAATCCCTCCGACAGCTGGTACGGGGTGGAGGTGGACGCCGACGGGCGGGTGGTCCGGCTGGACCTGGCCGAC
>JAWVZC010000259.1:0-6213 GCA_033722415.1 Balneolaceae bacterium
ATAGATGGTGCCGTTTTCAGCAGGTATTATGAGTCCGGAGCGGATTGAGGGTCCGGCGTCAGATGAGGTGCCATCGCCCGCCAGGTTGCCCTCCACGTCGGTCCAGGTTTGCCCGCCGTCTTGTGTGTAATAGATGCTGGGAATGCCGTAATTTGAAAATATCACCATCAGCTCATCGCCACCGGCGGGATTAATGGCAAAATCGTGTACATAGGCCCCGTCGGGTGCTCCGGGGATGGAAACCTCCGCAGGCGATGTGGAACTGCTGGCATTCTCCAGCCGGTATATTTTCGGGGGCATCTGCTCGGCTGAGGCCCCGTAGTAAAGAATATCGGAGGGACGCGTGGTTACCTCCAGGGCGGTAATTGCATAGGCCGCACCGATCACCGCGTTGAAGCTCTCCCAGCCCTGTGTGATGCCGTCAGGATCGTTGTTTCGATCGATTGAACTCAGTGAGGTGTTCCGCCAGAGCCTGCGTTGATCTGGGTAGTACATGATATTTTCATCCGTGGGATCAACGGCGTAGGGATGTACAAAAAACTGGTCCTCCGCCTCTTTGGGATGAACAAAGGCAAAGTAGGGAGGCGAGGTGAGCTCCCCTTCGGCGCCGGTCAGGTACTGGATGATATCCCCGTTCTGACGGGACACATAAAGATATGAATTTGTGAAGTAGGCGTATCCGCCGTCGCCGCTCGAAAGGTCACTGGCCCCGTCGGCACTGTTGGTCTGGGAATTGTAGGAAAAAAATGGTGACCCGTTGTCCTGGGTGCCGCCGAGGAGTCGCTGATCAGACGGATTGTCCGGGATATCGGCCGAGTAGAACTGAGTGGTTATATAGCCGCGGTCCATGTTATCCCACTCCACCGCCGGTGCGGTGATATCGTCGGTGCGGCTTAATCCCCCATCATGTCCGGTCCAGGCGACCCCGGTATTACCGGGCTGAAAGACCACCACATGCTGGTCGGCATGCTGGCCCGGGTATTGCGACACGTTGTTCGGTTTGGCATATCCTCCTACCCAAAATGCATCTTTCTCCGAGTCATTGTCCACCCCGTCGTTGTCGGTGTCGCGTGGCGCTGTGGCAAAGCCGTCCTCCGAACGGAACAGGTTGATTCCACCCACAAGCACGAATTCCGGGTCATCCGGTTTGACGGCCACCACCATATTATAATTCTGCTGGGTGCTCATATACCCCACCGATTCCCCGAAGTCAGGAAGGTTCAGTGAGCGGTCGTCGCTCTGAACGGTGCCGCCATTCTGCAGATTGTTGAGGTCGATCATGTGGAAACGAATATCCTCATCGGCGCCGGTTCCCGAAACATAGGTAAGTACATACGCGGTATCGGGAGCGGAGGGGGCAAAAGCTACCACGCTGCGTTCGTGGTTGTCGGGAAAGGTGGCGGGTGTGACGTTGATCCAGCTGTCACCGTCGTCGTATGAGGCGAACACCCCCGGTGTGTAGGAGGTGCCACCGCTGCCGAATGTTCGCTCCGACAGGGTGGCGATCAGGCGTCCGTCCCGGGCCACATCGATATCGGCCCAGTACTGCTCTCCGCGTGCTCCCAGCAGGGGGGGCGAGGGGAAAGAGCCCCCGTCGTCGGTGGAGCGATATATACCGAACCCGTTGCTGGCAATGAATATGGAGCCCGTAGCGGGACTGATCACGATACGGCTGATGGTGTTAAATTTGTCAACCCGGAAATCTTCGTCACTGGAAGCGTTGGGCAACAGGCGCCAGGAGTCCCCGTTGTCCGTCGATTTGTACACCCCGTCGCCCCAATAGAACGACCTGTTGCCGCGGTCGGCCGCAGATTGTCCCCGGAGTTCACCGGAGGTGTAGTACCAGGTATCGGGATCGGTGGGATCCTGGGCGAGAGACGTTACGCTCTGGTTTTGGGAGGGATCGGTTTTCAAGTCCCAGGAGCGTCCCCCGTCAACCGACTTCCACATTCCGCCGGAAACCCCGCCGGCCAGGATGATATCAGGATCCCTGCTGTCGATACCCAGGGCCCGGGTTCGGCCCCCTACATCGGTCGGCCCGGCGGATGCCCACGTGTATTCGGCGGTGGCCAGAGTACCGTCCTTCTGCTTGATGCGGAGCGGATGCTGGATGCGGGTGGGTTGCCTGCGGGCGTGATTCAGCTCCCTGCTGCGGATATTCTCGGGAATGGCATTGATATCCGGGTCGCGGAGCAGCCGGAAAAAGTAGTCAGCGCGTTGTGCATTCATCTCTTTTCGGCTGACTTCATGATCCTCCAACCCCTGCAGTGAACCGACCGTTGGCTGTGCTTCCGGGAATTCAATATCAATTTCGGTACCCCGGTTCGTCCGGTCTGCAACGAAGAGAGAAACCGGTCCGAAGACCAGGAGAAGTGCCGTAATGAAAAACCGACGGTATGTGATCATTCTGATTGTTGCGGGTCTTTTTGATCGTTCACAAGTTCTACAAGCCTCCAGGCAGGGGCTGACGATTGAGTGGCAATGGGCGGGAGGTGACGGACAACGGCGGTAGTCACATGTCCGCTTTCGGAAACAGGTTCTTGGTCAGCGGATTCAAAAAAATCAGTTGCATCAACCCTGAGAACCTGCCCGGTGGCAAGGGGCGGGGTTGCCGGTCCGTATCCTGCCGTCTTTGCTATTTGAATATGCAAAATAATTTCTTGTCCCGATTTCTCCAACTGCAGAATCGTGCCGGTAATTTTGGCGGTGCCGGGAGCAAGCTCGTTGTGTGCCGGCACCGGGAGGGTATCCCGGGAAGTTGGGGAGAACGATACGGGGTAACTCAGATCCTCGCTTTCGACGCCGGCCGCACCGTTGAAGTTGCCGCCGGTAATCTGCATCAGAATTATTAAGTTTATGGTAAGGAATGTTGACAGCATCGAAGCTAGGTTGACTGTTATGTATTGCGTAATGTCCGGCACACAAACAAACCCTAATTAATGTACCAGAAGATTTGGATATAGAACAATCTTTTTATCGGCATATTGCACAGACAAGTGACAACCCGATGGGCCTGGTGGTGGAACGTGCAGAAGGCCCCTGGATCTTTACCCGTGACGGGCGGCGATATGTCGATTTCATTTCAGGTATTGCCGTGAGCAGTCTCGGGCACCGGCATCCCGCTGTTACGAGGGCGGTTAAACGGCAGGTTGACCGGCACCTGCATGTGATGGTCTACGGGGAATTTATCCAGGAGCCGCAGTCGAACTATGCACGGCTGCTCACCGCGCAGTTACCCGGGAGCCTGGACCGTGTTTATTTTGTGAACAGCGGCACCGAAGCAAACGAAGGCGCACTGAAACTGGCCAAAAAACATACCGGACGACATAAATTTGTGGCTTTCCGGCACGGGTACCACGGCGATACGCACGGTTCGCTCAGCGTCACCGGTCGGGATGTTTATCGCGACCCTTACCTGCCGCTGCTGCCGGACGTCGATTTTGTCGATTTCAACAGCTATGACGGGCTGGATGCCATCGACAGCGAGGTGGCTGCAGTAATCATGGAACCGATCCAGGGAGAAGGCGGTATCATTCCGGCGGAGACAGACTGGCTCAGGCAGGTGCGTGAACAGTGTAATGAAACCGGGGCGCTCCTCATATTCGATGAAATTCAGACCGGCTTCTATCGTACCGGTTCGCAGTTTGCCTTTAACTATTACGATGTGGTTCCCGATATCCTTTGCCTGGCCAAGGCGATGGCCGGCGGGATGCCCATGGGGGCGTTCGTCTCATCGTCCGAAATATTTGAAGGATTCAAGCACGACCCCCCGCTGAACCATGTTACGACGTTTGGTGGTCACCCGGTTAGTTGTGCCGCTGCCCATGCCACCCTGCAGGAGCTGCTGAAGGGGGGATACGGGGAGAAAGCACTTGCTATCGAGGAAAAGGCCAGGGAGATTCTGCAGCATCCCGCAATTTCGGAAGTACGGGGCCGCGGGGCCATGCTTGGCATGGAGCTTGAAAACGAAGAGCTGACAAAAAAAGTGGTTGAGAACTGTTTTGAAGAGGGGATCATCCTGGGATGGACCCTCCATTCCAATACCCTGGTTCGCCTGGCTCCCCCGTTGATTATCGAGGACCGTTTGCTGGAGTCCACACTGCAAACAATCCGGGAGTGTGTTGAGCGGTGGGCGTGATCATCTCAGCGGGAAGCTGTCTCACCGGATCCCGGAACTGCTGCCGGAAGGATTTCACTTTCGGTTTCAGCAGGTTTGGATGCACTTTTTGGGTTCCAGGAAAAAGGTATATAAGCAAGGACGGCTGCTGATAACTGAATGCACCCGTATTTCACACCATAAGACACCCTGTAACAGGTATCTCGGTTGTAAAAATTAGTGTTACATTGTGTGAGCCAAGGCATAACATGTATCCGGCGTTAAATCTTGTTGGAATTCGGGTTAGAAGGCCTTCGAAATACTTCATCTTAAGCTCCTCTTCTGTACGGAGCAGGGATTTGGGTGGGCAAAACTGTCGGTCCTTCGTCCACTGTTCCGTGCAGGAATTTGAACGGTTTCAAAAAGGTTTTACGTAGTAACATCAGGCTAATCCAAAAATATGATTATGAAATCAGTAAATCCGGCAACCGGCCAGACGATCGAAGCGTACGAGCAGATGGAGGACAGCGAGCTTGCAGGCATCGTACACAAGGCGAATGCAACACAACAGGAGTGGGCGGGTCTCTCCTTTACCGAACGGGCTGCGCGGCTTGAAAAAGCTGCAGCCCTGCTGAATGCGAACAGCACCGAATACGCCGATCTTATGGCTCGTGAAATGGGCAAGCCGCTGAAGCAGGGCGTATCCGAATCGGAGAAATGCGCCTGGGTGTGCGAGTACTACGCCGAAAACGCCGAGTCGTTCCTGAGCCGGGAATCGATTGAAACCGAGGGCCGTTCCAGTTATATCACCTATCCACCGCTCGGAACGGTACTGGCGATCATGCCCTGGAATTTCCCTTTCTGGCAGGTGTTTCGCTTTGGGGCCCCCGCGCTGATGGCGGGAAACGCAATTGTCCTGAAGCATGCCCCCAATGTTACGGGATGTGCGCTGGCAATCGAATCACTGATGCATGAGGCCGGAATCCCGGAAACCCTGTTTCGCACCGTAATCGCGGATGTTGACCAAACCCAGGAATTGATCCGTCACAGTGACATCCATGCGGTCACCCTTACCGGAAGTACGCGTGCCGGAAAAGCGGTGGCGCGGCAGGCGGGAAGTGTACTGAAAAAGACGGTCCTGGAGCTGGGTGGCAGCGATCCCTACCTGATTCTGGAAGATGCGGATATTGAACATGCCGCCGAAACCTGCGTAAATTCCCGCTTGCTGAACAGCGGGCAGAGCTGTATCGCGGCCAAGCGGTTCATTGCCGTGGAGAAAATCTATGATAAGTTCCTGGATCGGGTTGTTGAGAAAATGAAGGCGAAGACCGTCGGCAGTCCCTTCGATGATGACACCGACGTAGGACCGATGGCACGGCTTGATTTGCGGGACAACCTCCACCGCCAGGTAACCGAAAGCATCGAAAAGGGGGCAGAGGCCGTGATCGGCGGCACCCTGCCCAGGAGCGAGGGGGCATTTTACCCGGTTACGGTTCTGACCAATGTACATCCCGGGATGCCGGCCTACGAAGAGGAGCTGTTCGGGCCTGTGGCTTCGGTTCTGAAAGTTATGAATGAGGAGGAAGCCATACAGGTGGCAAACGATACACACTTCGGGCTGGGAGCCGCCGTATTCTCGAACGACCTGGAACGTGCCGAGTCGATCGCCGCAAACAGGCTGCAGGCGGGCTGCTGTTTTGTAAATGATTTTGTGAAATCGGATCCCCGGCTGCCTTTTGGCGGTATCAAGGAGTCCGGCTACGGGCGGGAACTCTCGCATGTGGGCATCCGGGAGTTCGTAAATGTAAAAACGGTGTATGTAGCATGATACCCATCCGGACTTTCGGTTCCTGCCGAAAACCATTGTGGAAGATCTCGATCATGAAAAGTTTCGGTGTGGCGAATGGATTATTTTTCGATATTTTGACCTGTTTCTACGATCGGTTACGCATTTATAAATAGATATCATCCAACGCGTTTGGTGGTTAGATTAGATGGCAACAAACCAGGGAATGCCCTCTGCGTCATCCCGGATTCCGACGGCTGTCGGAAATTTTGCGGTGGCACTGAGCGTTGATCTGTGCGAGCTGTGATCAACGGCAGCGGCCTTGCCAGAT
>JAWVZC010000260.1:0-6207 GCA_033722415.1 Balneolaceae bacterium
AGCAGGACGGTGACAACAGCGGAACCCAGTCGGAATCCGGTTCCGGTTCCGGCTCTGATGAAGGTGGTAACCAGCCGTAATGCCTTCCCGCTAGCCACGCTTACAAGGAAATGATTAAAAGCCGGTATCCGCGATAGTATCACGGATCCCGGCTTTTCTGTGTACACGCACTGAGAACAGTTACGCCAATGCCGGAGTCCTTACCAAAAAATTTTCCCCGTAAGTCGTCCCGACAAGAGCGCAGGAAACGATACGGTTGTATGGTGGAAAGCCGTTGTAGGAAAACGTAGCATTAAGGAACATTTCGCAGCGATTTACCCGTGCTAGCCTGCATTTCTCTCGAAAATTATTTCAGATTTCTTGTAATGCTCTGGTATACTGTGAGTTACAGTTATTTGTTGACTACAAATGGCATTACAGTAGGTAGTGGACTGCGAAATGCAGGCTAGAATGCCGGGCTGCTATTTTTGCTACAAGTCTCTGATGGTCAACAGGTTAAGAGAATTACCATAAATATTTGTGAGAAATACGAGTTATCCCTGCCGTTGGTTGCCGGTTTAGAAACCAGGCACGTGAATTACCGGCAACGGTTACTGGTCCAGGGCCGGCAACAGCTTGCTGATAAACAGGTCAAAATCCTCGATATGGGGAAGGTGGCCGATATCATTGAGTTCGATCAGGCGGACTTCAGGTATGCGCTCCGCCGTTCGTTTCCCCAGTTCCGGATAGTTGCCCATTGTGGCCGCCACCGAATCGGGTACCCGGTCGGTGCCCAGGGCGGTTCGGTCGCGCTGCCCGATAATCAAGACCGTAAAGACCTGCAGGTTTTTGAACTCGTAGACGACCGGCTGGGTAAAGACCATATCGTACGTTAATGCTGCATTCCATGCGTACCGCTCCCAGTCGGGGCTGTTCCGCATGGCCGTAAGCAGATAAACCCACTCATCGTATTTCCCTTTCCAGTCTCCGTCAAAATAGCTTCTGCGCATGTAACGCTTTACGCCGTCATACGTGCGGTTGAGTGATGACTCGTACCAGTCGTCAATTCCGGGATAGGGGACCTTCGTTTTCCAATCCTCCAGCCCGATCGGGTTTTCCAGGATCAACATTTCCACCGCTTCCGGGTACATCAGGGCAAAACGGGTGGCCAGCATACCGCCCATCGAGTGCCCCAGCAGGGAAACGTGGGAAATTCCGAGTGAATCCATCAGGTGGCGGGTATTTCGTGCAAGCTGGTGGAACGTGAAGTGGTAATTGGCCGGTTTCGAGGATTTCCCGAACCCGATCTGGTCCGGAACCAGCACATGGTATCCCTGACGGAGCAAGGCTTGCATGGTCTGTTCCCAGTACGCGCCGTTAAAATTTTTACCGTGAAACAGCATTACCGTGCGGCCGTTCGGGGTATCGGCGCGCCGGTGCATGTATGCCATTTTCAGCACTTTACCCTGGGAATGCAGGGTGTGATATTCCACCGGGTAGGGATATTCATATCCTTCAAGGTTGATCCCCAGCGCCGGTCGTTCGTTCTGGGCGATCACAGGGTGCACCGCAAACAGCAGTAAAATCGGGATGGCAATATGTTGAAACTTCATTTTATAAAGCGTTTTTAGTCACAATTTAAGATTGATAGCAACTTTTTCTGTATCTATTTCTTGAAACAGAAGACCTCAGGAAACGATTCAATTTTCAGATGCCCTGTCATACTTGATCACTTTGGGTTTACCGGAATGCATGTAAAGCGGAAACGGTGGATCTCCGCAAAATGAAGGTTCAGATAATTCTTCAAAAACTCTATAGGTACAGGCCAGCTATAACTGTGTGTCGCGTTGGATCAGATAACCCTCGTAATCCCGGTTTGAAACGGCAACAGCATCAAAACCGAATAATCCAGTAGATGTATAGCAGGGCAAACCCGGTCAGAAACAGCAGTCCGCTCCAGCTCAGCCAGTGCAGCCACGGTTTCGGTTTTCCGTGCTCCGGCATGGTATCTCCCGTAACCAGCCGGAAATTAATATAAGCGAGTATGGGAGCGGTTAAAAACGAGAGCGTGGTTGCCAGATCCACCAGCAGGGTAAAATGGTCCCCGAGGAAATACAGGACCCCGAGTGAAAGTATCGGTATGGTAACCAGCAAGATTCGGAAGATGTGGACATTGTCGCGTTCGGAAAACTGCTCGGGAGCAATCACCTCAAGCATTCTCCGGGATACCCTGGGATAGGCATCGGTCACCGTAAGCGTGGTGCTGAACATGGTGGTAAAGGCACAGATGATAATCACGAAGTAGGACCACTCGCCGAGGCTGCTGGTATAGAGACTGATCAACTGGCTGGAGAAAACCGCGCCGCTGGAGGCGAACTCTTCGCCCGTGCCGTACATCACCAGGGCGCCGAGCAGCAGGAACCCGAGGGCCAGCAGGCCCGCCCCGATATACCCGATATTGAAATCGAGCAGGCTCTCCCTGAGCCGGGGGCGATAGTTTGTCTGTTTGACCCGCTCCAGCGACCAGAGCGAGTGCCAGGCTGCGGCATCGATCGGGATCGGCATCCACCCCATCAGGGCGATCAGGAACGAGACCCCCGCCACATCCCAGATTTCCGGGTAGTAGTTGATACCCTGCGCTTCTCCCCCCTGCACCAGGGCCGCTCCCAGGGCGATGAGCGTCGAAACGGCGAGCACCACCATGATCATTTTTATCGAACCGTCCAGCGCGGAATACCGGCCCGAAAGCAGAAGCAGCACGCAGATACCCAGGAGGATGGCACTCCAGGCCAGGGGAGTGAGCACTATCCCGGTCAGCTCGGCCGCAAGGCTGGCACTGACCACCGTTACGGCCGCCTGGATGATAAACATGGTCCCCACGGTAAAAATGATGAAGATCCAGATCGCCCAACGGCCCAGCCGTTTGTATCCCTCGATCATGCTCTCTCCGGTGGCGATGGCGTACCGGGGACCGTATTCGAGGAACGGATATTTAAACAGGTTGGCCAACACCACGGCCCAGATCATGGCAAAGCCGTAGGATGCCCCCGCACGGGTCGACTGTACCAGGTGCGACACCCCGATGGCAGCAGCGGCCATCAGCAGTCCCGGCCCCAGACTGTCTTTAATATTCCGCCAGCTGCTTTTCCCGGCCTCCGTTTCCGTTTTTACGCCTTCCCCCATGGATATTCCCTAGTTTCATTTTGATGAGAGCCTACGATAACGATTTTAACAATTAAAATAAAAAGGAACAGGCGTTTATCACCTTCAACACTGATGGTTAATGGAAGACCCGTTTCGCGGAGTGGTGACCTTTTTGCCTGTATTTCTCACCAAGAAATCGGTTCTTCAGCAAGGCATCATGGTAATGACAAGCGAAACGTGTATGGATACGTCGAGCGGGTGTTTTCATCTTGAACGCCTCAGACGGGTCAATTTCGCAGTCCCCTACACACTGGGATATCCTTTTCGAGATGAAAGTCAATGGAACTCATCATTGTATATCAAAGCATTGCAAGAAATCCAACATAATTCTGGTGAGAAATGCAGGCTAGAGCTGTCGGTTATTCAATCCCGTACAATTTCGAGAGTTGTTCATGCAAGAAAATAAGGACTCAACCATAAATAAGGATTGTTAAAACGCGTCTAGTGGTTAGATTAGATGGCAACAAACCAGGGAATGCCCTCTTGCGTCATCCCGGATACCGACAGCTGTAGGAAATCTCGCGGCGGCACTGAGTGTTGATCTGTAGCGGGCTGAGCTCAACGGCAGCGGTCTTGCCAGATCCTGAAACAAGTTCAGGAAAACATATAGGCTGCTTTTTAACCGCTAAACGCGTTGTTAAAACAAATTGAGGAAGGAGATATAAGTGTTGTAGGATACCTCTCTCCCGATTGAGCAAGCGAAATAATTTCCTGCCTACAGCAGCTGCCACAACGTATAACCGCTCAACAGAATGATGGCCGCCGCAATAAGCACCATGAATCTCCGGGCAGGTATCATCCGGGCAACGTAGGCAGCCAGCGGAGCTGCCAGTATGCCGCCCAGCGCCAGGCCGAGAATAATTTGCCAGTTTATCACGGGCAGGGCCACTATGAAAGTCAGCGATGTGGTAAGTGCTACGAAAAACTCGGCGACGTTTACGGTGCCCACGGCCAGCCGGGGAACAGAACCCCGCGCCACAAGACTTGAGGCCACAATGGTTCCCCAGCCGCCTCCACCTGAGGCGTCAAAGAATCCCCCGAAAAAACCAAGAGGAATCACACGATGCTGCACTGGTTCCTCCTTTCTTTTCCGGATCGCCTTCCACAATATAATTCCACCCATGGCCATCAGGTACACCCCCACAGCCAGCCGCATAACCTGGACGGGGAGATTGACCAAAAGCAGGGCTCCGACTACAGCACCGACTACTCCGGGAATGATCAATTTTTTTACCAGCGCCGTATCCACATTACCGAAACCGTAATGGGTAATGCCTGAAATAAATGTTGTAGCTACCTCGGCGATATGTATGCTGGCACTGGCCTGAACCGGCGAAATGCCGATGGATAGCAGAAAGGTGTTGGTGCTGATGCCGTAGGCCATCCCGATCGTACCGTCAATAAACTGGGCGATAAATCCGACAGCGATAAAAACAAGCAGCTCTTCCATCAGAACAGTGAAGTTGAGACCGGTTTTTTGAAGAACATCCATCCAGCATTTCGGTGGTCGCTTTTTACCACCCTTTTTGTGCCCCGCAAATTACACGAAATTTCCCGATTTTCACATCAGGGTGAATTGCTATTTTCGACCCGGCGTAAAGGTTTCCGGTCCCTCCATCACAACCCCCAGTGGTTCCAGGCGGTGCAATATATTGATCGTATCGGCGTGTTCATTCAATACATCTTCCAGGCGTCGGTACACGTGCGGGGCCTCGTCCAGGCCACCGCCGCGCAGCTCCACCCCTTTTTTCTCGAGCCACTCATAAATCATCCGGGGCTGTACGGCGGCACTGCTGAGATCGCGCCCCCGGTAGGTGCCCTTGGCCTCGGTACGGGACATTATCCGTCCGGCACCGTGTATCGTGGAGTAGAGCGCGTTCCGGCTTGTTTCGGAATCAACACCCTCGAGGATTACCGACATATCGCCCATGCTGCCGCCCACAAACCCGCGCTGACCGGGGAAGGCGGGGGTGGCGCCCTTGCGGACCACAATCAGCTTCTCCCCGTCATGGACCTCTTCCCATGCGAAGTTGTGGTTGTTGTGTACTTCATCCAGGATATCGGCCCCGAATTCTTCGGCAAGCGTGTAGCAGACCCACTCGCGGCCGAGGTAGGCGTACCGGCCCGCCAGGTTCATTGCGGCGAAATAGGCATCGCCCAGCGGGGTGGCCAGGTCCAGCAGCACTTCCTTCTGTTCAAACTTGTCGTCCCACGCTTTGCCCTGTGAGAGATTCATAAAACCCCGGGCCGTCTGGTAACCGAACCCGCGGCTGCCGAAATGGACGCCAATCCAGATAAAATCCTCCTCGTCCCGGAAAATATCGACGTAGTGATTGCCGGAACCGACCGTACCCAGCTGCTCCCGCGCCTTGTTTTTCAGCTCCGATTTGACGTGTTGATCCGGGTAGGCGTCCCACTCGGGCGCGTCAAAAATTTCATGGTCGTCGGGGGCATCGGGATTGGTACCGCCGAGGCCGAATACAATGCGGTCTTCGATGATATCCAGGGCTTCCGAAACATCAAACGTTTCCGCTTGCTGATCCAGCTTGACGGCCATGTTGCCGCAGCCGATATCAAACCCCACCCCGACGGGTGAAACCTTGTTCTCATACGCGGCAACCCCGCCGATCGGCATGATATAGCCGAGGTGTCCGTCGGCCATCAGGGCTCCGCGTTTGGCCCGCATCAATACGTTATGGTACTGCTCCAGGGTCTTTTCGTCATGCGAACCGAACACCGGGTTTTTTTCTGTTGTCTTGTGCGTCATAATCGAAATCTCATCATATCTTTATGTATCTTTCCTATAATATTGTAACAAGTGATAGGAAGGTACCATTTACGGAGCGAATCCTTAACCCGCGATGGTTGTTATTCAAAAACCGTGATGGGTCAAATTGAACAAAACTCGGAGGTGTCTATGATTACACGAGATATTATTTTGGACATTATTGAACATGCATCCGATATCAGTATTTCGATCTACCTGCCCACGCATAAAGCCGGTGAACAGGTACAGCAGGATCC
>JAWVZC010000261.1:0-6173 GCA_033722415.1 Balneolaceae bacterium
GCAAACCAGCAGGTACTCCACCGTAGAGGCCCGTCGGGAAATACTGATCCGGGATCTGTTCCGCCACACCTCCGGCATTGCCTATCCAGCAGTGTTTAGCGATCCCACGATGTGGAAAATATACGAAGATGCAGGCATTCCGTCGGGAATCGGAACCACCCAGTCGACCCTTGAAAAGGAGATGGAACATTTGGCCGCCATGCCGTTAATGCAACAGCCCGGCGAAGCCTTTACCTACGGGCTGAATATCGACCTTTTGGGGTACCTGGTAGAAATTTGGAGTGGCCAACCCTTGAACGTATTCATGAGAGAACGTGTATTCGAACCTCTTCAAATGGATGATACCTGGTTCTATTTACCGGACGATAAACACGATAGACTTGTAGAGCTATATGAAATCAACAACAATGGCGATTTAGTCCCCGTCAATCATCCGATATACGATGGTACGGAAAAAGATTTTCCCAAAATGAAAGGAACGTATTTTTCAGGTGGTGCAGGATTAAGCTCAATTGCAAATGATCTTGCAAACTTCTATACCATGTACTTAAATAAGGGTGTTTTCAAAGGTGAGCGAATACTGGCAAGCAGTACTGTCAACTTATTGCTGGAAAACCAGCTGGAAGAAAATGTAGAAGTTTCTCCACTTTCCCCACAGCCAGCAAACTTCCGGTTCTCCCATGGAGGATTTGCCATTGAGACAGGGAAGAATGATTATCTTTCCCCCCGTGCCCGCGGTGCATTCGGCTGGGGCGGGGCGTTCAATACCCACGGCTGGGCGGACCCGCACCACGGTCTGATCGGCATACTGCTGACCCAGGAATATCTTTCGCCGCATTACACCATCGGCAGGGAGTTCCGCAATGCAGTGTACCAGTTTTGGGTGAATTGTAACCCGCATTTTGCCTGGCTTTTATGGCGTACGATCGGTAATGGGTGGCAGCATTCCAAGGGGCGGCTGAATATTGAAACATCCCGGTTTTGTTCTCCTTGCGGGATCCAGAAATAGAACCGGGATCATTTCAGGGCGGTATTTTCACAGGATCCTGGCAGGAGGGATGAATCAGACAGGCAGCTCAAGTCGCAGTTATCCCCGTTCTGTCGAAGAATCATGGGTTCTGGTGTCGAAGCAATCGGTTCTGAACGGCTTGGGTAAAAGCGTGTCTAGGCTCAATGGTTCGATAAAGACCTGTGAATGCACCTACTACAGTGACTTGCCCGAGATTCCCGGGTATCCATAAGGGATTGATGCTGCCATTCTGCCGCCTGGTAACTGAAAATGCCCAAATAGGCAGTGATACCGGCCTGCAGCAGGATCAGGGGGAATACCGCGGTGATTACCACCGGTGAGTCCGACTGTCTGAGGGTGTAAATCAATAATCCGATCCAAAACAGGATGGCGATCGATATGGCGCCGGCCACGGACCACCAGATATAATGTTCCTGGCCCGGAACAAAGAAAACAGCTACAGCCAGCAGCGAAATCCCAAAAATTCCCAGTACTTTTTTCATTATAACACCCGAATAGTATTTTGTAACATAGTATTCAATTTTTGTCTTTTCCTGCAAATGACGCCCTCCTCCGGAGAGCTACACTCCTGCCCGAGGAACGAAATTCTTCTGGCGGATGGTTGTTTTGGATGCAATTACGTGGAGGTCGAGCCGTCGAAAAAGGTACCGATCGGTACCCCTTCGGCGCTAACGCAAACCCGCATTAGTTGAATGAGTTATACCCAGTCCATGAACATACTGCTTACCGGGGCCACCGGTTATATCGGGAAACGGCTGTTGCCGGTATTACTGGATCAGGGCCACCGGGTGGTGTGCTGCGTTAGGGACAAACAGCGGTTCGACAGCTCGAAATATGACCCGGATCTGCTTGAGGTCATCGAACTCGATTTCCTGGAGCCGCAGACCCTGAATATTATCCCCGATGATATCGACGCTGCCTACTACCTGATCCACTCGATGTCGGCGGCCGGTGACGATTTTGAAAAGCTTGAGCAGGAATCGGCGCGGAATTTTACAGAGCGATTAAGCAGGACGCAGGTTCGGCAGGTAATCTACCTCAGCGGTATTGTCAACAGCGAGAAGCTCTCGAGGCACCTGCGTTCCCGAAAACGGGTGGAGGAAATACTCGGTTCGGGACGGTTCGCACTTACGACCCTGCGGGCCGGTATCATCGTGGGTTCGGGTTCTGCCTCGTTTGAAATAATTCGCGACCTGGTAGAGAAGCTGCCGATTATGATCGCCCCGCGCTGGCTCGACACGCCCACCCAGCCGATTGCCATCCGCAATGTGATGCAGTACCTGGGCGGTGTACTCGGCTTGGAGGAAACCTACGGGCATACCTATGATATCGGCGGACCGGAGGTACTAACCTACAAACAGATGCTGCTGCGGTTCGCGGAAGTTCGGAACCTGAAACGGACGATCATCAGCGTGCCTGTTATGACGCCTCGCCTCTCTTCTTACTGGCTCTATTTCGTTACCTCAACCACCTATCGCCTGGCCGTCAACCTGGTAAACAGTATGAGGGTACCGGTGGTGGCGGAACTGAACGATTTGAAGGATAAGCTCGGACTCGAATTGATACCCTACAAAAAAGCGATCCAGCTTGCATTCGACAAGGTGGAGCAGCAGGAGGTGCTCTCAAGCTGGACCGACGCCCTGTCCAGCAAGGTACTGGAGGAGGGGATCTCGAATCATATTGAAGTACCCACCTACGGGTGTTTCAAGGATGAGCGCACCCGGGAGATTGAGGAGGTGCAAACCGTGCTTGACAGGATCTGGTCGATAGGGGGCAAAACCGGCTGGTATTACGGGAACTGGCTGTGGGAACTGCGCGGATTCCTGGACAAGCTGGCGGGCGGAGTCGGGTTGCGGCGCGGGCGCAAAAGCAGCAGTGAAATCACCGCGGGGGAGTCCCTCGATTTCTGGCGCGTACTCTACGCGAGCAAGCGGGAAAAACGACTGCTGCTCTATGCCGAAATGAAACTGCCCGGTGAAGCATGGCTGGAGTTCCGGATCACCGGCCATACACTCCACCAGATCGCCACCTTCCGGCCGCTGGGGGTATGGGGGCGTATTTACTGGTATACCCTGCTGCCGTTTCACGGTTTCATATTTCGCGGGATGATCGACGAGATTGCCAAATCGAACGACAAGACAGCGGAAACCGCGAACTGATGAATGCCCTTACCCTGCTCTTTCCCCACCAGCTGTTTGAAGAAAATCCCGCCGTTGGCGATACACGGAAGGTGCTGCTGGTCGAAGAGCGGCTCTTCTTTTCACAATATTGCTTCCACAAGCAGAAGCTGGCCTTCCACCGGGCCTCGATGAAATGGTACGAAGCGTACCTAGAGAAACTGGGACGGGAGGTGGAGTACGTGGAGTGCGGCGAGCCCGAATCGGATATCCGGGAACTGGTGCCCGAACTTCACCGGCGCGGCGTAACAGATCTGCATATCCTGGATCCCACCGACGACTGGCTGCGCAGGCGGTTGCACGATGCGGCTGGGTCTGCAGGCCTGGAGCTCACTGAATATGATACCCCAATGTTTCTGAACACGCGGCGGGATCTGGAGAGATACTTTGAGGGACAGAACACCTACTATCACGCCGATTTTTACGCGGAGCAGCGAAAAAAATGGGATATCCTGGTGGATGATGACGACAAGCCGGTCGGCGGCAAGTGGTCGTATGATACCGAAAACCGCTCGAAATATCCGCGCGGAAAGTCCCCGCCGGCCATTCAATGGCCCGATCCCAACGAGTATTACCGGGAGGCGAAGCAGTACGTCGAGGAACAGTTTCCCGGTAACTACGGTACGCTGGATTCACCGGTGCAATACCCGGTCACTTACCGGGAGACAAGCAAATGGCTGGACCAATTCCTGGAACGTCGATTCCGCGAATTTGGAGACTATCAGGATGCGATCGTGAAGGACGAGACCTTTCTGCACCACAGCGTGCTCACACCGATGCTCAACACCGGGCTGATTACCCCGAAAGCGGTCCTTGACCGAACCCTGGAGTATGCCGGGAGCAACGAAATACCCCTGAATACGCTCGAGGGATTCATCCGCCAGATCCTGGGGTGGCGCGAGTATATCCGGGCCGTATACGAGCTGGAGGGACGCCGCGAACGAACCGAAAACTTCTGGCACTTTGACCGGAAGATACCGGCTTCGTTCTGGGAGGGCACCACGGGCATCGGGCCGGTCGATGCGGTGATCGGGCGGGTACTGGAGACCGGGTACGCCCACCATATCGAGCGTTTGATGGTGCTCGGAAACTTCATGCTGCTCTGTGAGTTTGATCCGGATGAAGTGTATCGCTGGTTCATGGAGCTGTTTGTGGATGCTTACGACTGGGTAATGGTACCGAACGTGTACGGGATGAGCCAGTTTGCGGACGGAGGACTGATGGCCACCAAGCCCTACATCAGTTCAAGCAACTACATCCGCAAGATGAGTAATTTCGGCAAGGGGCCATGGGCCGATACCTGGGATGGGCTGTTCTGGCGATTCATGCATAAACACCGCGCCTACTTTGAGCAAAACCACCGAATGGGAATGCTGATCTCCACCATGGATCGCATGGGCGATGATACCCTCGCCGTGCACATTCAAAATGCGGAAAAATTTCTTGATCAGCTATAAAAGGGTGCTGGGGAGGTCTAAACGGATACTATGTTACCACCGCCTTATAAACTGGAATCATCCTCATAGGGCGTCTTCAATTACCTGCAGCAGCCGATCTTTCACTCCGGCTTTTTCGGGATGAACGCTTGTTGTGATCAGCTCCTGAACCGTTAAAACCCGGTTGTAGCCGTTCATCGTTGAATGGGGATCGGCACCCGCCTCCAGCAGAACCCGGACCATGGTCGGAAGATTTCCGGGTACTTTTTGTCGCCACATCTCCACACCGTTTTACGGTCGCGTAGTGTAAGAGCGTAGCCCGGTGTCCGTAGCGGATCTCCGGATTGTCAGGTCCGGGTTCGCTGCAAGCATTTTCTCCAGTAAATCGCGCTCTCCGTCCAGCAGCGCGTTTACTGCCAGTTCAAACTCTATCTCATACTGCAAATCACCAAGCGCATCTACCTCGAGCCAGTTGGTAAAACCGTATTCTGAAGCGATGGTCAGCCTGCAATCTTCAGCACTAAATGAACCAAATTGCAAAATGTCGACCGGTTACCCGAGATACTCCGGGTGGTAGTTGGATACCTCATAAAACACGACAATCTCACGGGTGCTGATTCTGTGCTGCATTTTGGCTGCGAGCGCAAGAAGGTGATCCCTGATCGTACGGAATCCACCAAATTGAGATGGCAGGTTACCGTAAATATCGTTCACCCGTTCAACATGGGGATGGATATAACTATTCGGGGATGTCATTGCCTCCGGGGCACGGGGTTCATAACTGGTACCGGTCAATTGATTTTGGTGACATTACCAACAGTCTCATTGTCACGCATCACCTTGAAACCGGTGATCTCCTCCCGGCCGTTCCGCTGAAAATGCAGGCGCATGCCTATGTCGTCATGCAGAAAAAATTTGTCCTTTTCATACGGCAGGAAACGCATCATGTTATCGATCAGCAGGGCGCCATTGCTTACAGAAATCCGGGGAATGTGACCGGGCATCATGCCGTGCTCCCCGAACTGGTACTCCCCGAGATACTGCTGCAGCACGTTGTCCGTAACCTCCAGCACCTGGAGCGATCTGACCCGGGAAGAGTCAATCTTCCGGGCCACCTGCCGGAACATCCCGTGATTGGTCCTCACAAAGCCGGTGATCCGGCCGGTTGAATCCTGTTCAAAGGTCAGTGTAAATGGGTCGTTATCGATATCAAAAAAACGCATCTCACCCGTCGGAAAAAACTCCAGCTCCCCGTCAAACAGCAGCCGGTCGGATAGCGCATCAACGGTTATTTGGCGCCCGGTGCGATCCCCTTCGTATACTTCAAACACACCTTCAAACCGGGCGATCTCTTCGGCAGCGAGGTGAACCGGTTCATGGGGATCCAGTCCGGCGAGGTTATTCAGGAACCGATCGAATACCGGCTGGGCCCCGAAATCGCTGTTTGCAAGACTGATGAAAGTAAGATCACGTTCCGGCAGGTAGAATACCATGGCACTGACGCCATAAAAGCCGCCGGAGTGACCAAGA
>JAWVZC010000262.1:0-6167 GCA_033722415.1 Balneolaceae bacterium
AGACAGTTCGGTCCCTATCTGCTGTGGGCGCGGGAACCTTGCGGAGAGCTGCTCCTAGTACGAGAGGACCGGAGTGGACGCACCGCTGGTGCACCAGTTGTCCCGCCCGGGGCACCGCTGGGTAGCTATGTGCGGAAGTGATAAGCCGCTGAAAGCATCTAAGCGCGAAGCACGCTCCAAGATAAGGGTTCCCCAAGAGTCTGCTGGAAGACGACCAGCTCGATAGGCGGCAGGTGTACGCGTGGCAACACGTTCAGCCGAGCCGTACTAATCAGACCACCGGCTTTGCTTGTATGGCTTGCATCGGCCCCCGGCCGGGCAGGCCGCTCGATCCCCGCCGGAGCTTCCCACCACGTCAGCGAATCCCCCCACGCGGGCAGCGCTGTTGACATACTGAACCCGCACAGGAATTCACACTCAAGATTGCATTTGTATTTGCGTTTGAGGAGGTGAGCTACAGCGCAGGGGCCCCACCCGTTCCCATCCCGAACACGGCCGTTAAGCCCTGCCGCGCCAATGGTACTGCCCTACCGGGCGGAAGCGTAGGTCCTCGCCTCCTCTTTTTTTATTTTACTTGGACTCCTGCCATTTTTCGCCTGTTTCAGAATCAGCGGTAATTTACTGTAGAAATCTCTCCGCTGCCTCCTATCCCACACTACTCTTTTGCTTTCGATCCCTATTTCAACCTCTTCCTGCATAAATATAAATTTCCTACCGATACATACGGGATAGTTCAAAAGGAGTATACTCCAATTGACATAGCGTATCTCTGTATCACGTTATCTTTTTTCAATATAATAACGTGAATAAAGTGTAGCATATCGCTCCATCATCACATCATATGGTGGATTCACCCTGAATTATAGAAGCAAATCCTATGAATATGAATATATTTTAATTCAAATCAGGTAGCATTTGTTCTGGGGATCTCTATTTTAACAGTTCATCACTTTGTAAATAAATACGATCGGCTTAATTGGTTTTTGGTAGATACGTTCGATTTTTTGCAGTACTGTTCTGTTTCTCATTACTACCGGTTCTGGCAATATCACAAGAGCTCTATATAAATGAGGTCGTAGCATCCAATGGTGCGGGGTTGGAAGATGAAGATGGGGACAACGAAGACTGGCTCGAAATATATAATGCGGGAGAGTCTCCGGTAGATCTGGAAGGCTTCGGCCTGGCAGATGATACCGGCACCCCCATGGAGTGGACCTTTCCTTCCCTTTCGCTGGGAGCCGGAGAATACCTGGTGGTATTTGCTTCAGACAAAGACCGGATCGATCCGGCCGGAGAGCTGCACACCAGTTTCCAGATTGACCAGGACGGTGAGCCCCTGTTGCATACCGATCCCGAAGGAAATACGGTGGATGAACTGCCACCTACCGAGATTCCCACGGACATTTCGTTCGGTCGTCAGCCGGATGGCAGTACCAACTGGTATTTCTTTGATCATCCCACCCCCGGAAGTCCTAATGAATCGGAGGGGTTCAGAGAAATATTGGATCCCCCCACCTTCTCCGAAAACAGCGGATTTTATGCGACCGGCTTTCAGCTCGAACTGAACAACCAGCAGGCGGGGACCCAATTACGATATACCATGGACGGTTCGGTTCCCGACAGCAGCAGTGCCATCTACCGTACACCGATTACTATACAGGATAGAACGGAGGAACCGAACTACCTTTCAAATATCAGAACCACCCCGAAAGAAGCGGATGATAAAGGTTATCGATGGTACCAACCGAAGCACAAAGTATTCAAGGGTACCGTTGTCAGGGCACGGGTATTCAATGAAGGGGGGCAAACCTTCGAACACAATTACAAAATCCTATTTCGTAACCCCGTCCGGCGGCGACCGGTATCACTTGCCGGTGGTTTCGGTGGTAACGGATTCCGTACATCTGTTTGGGTATGAGAAGGGTATTTACATACCCGGCAAAATATATGATGAGAATGGATTCGGTGACGGGTACTGGGGAGACCATGCCAATTATTTTGAGCGGGGAAGAGAATGGGAGCGCCCCGCCAGTTTTGAACTGATCGACGAAAGCGGAGAGATTGCACATACGCAGGATATCGGGATACGAATTCACGGCGGCGGTTCCCGGGCCGTTCCGCTGAAATCTCTCCGGTTGTACGCCAGGAATGAATACGGGGCTAGCCGTTTCAATCAGCGGATTTTCCCCCAATTGCCCTACGAAGAGTACAACAGGCTGATTCTGCGAAACTCGGGGCAGGACTTTATGGTGCTTCCAACGATGTATCACGATATTTTTATACATGAACTGGTCAATGCACTCGATTTTGATACGATGGGGTACCGATCTGCCATTGTATTCATAAACGGTGAGTACTGGGGAATCATGAATCTGAGAGAGCGATATGACGAAGATTATATTGCACGTACCTACGATGTGGACGAAGATAACATCGATTACCTCGAAAATAATTTAGTCGTTAAGCACGGGTCCGATCAGCATTATCAACAGATGTTATCGTATATCGAATCAGACGACCTTGCGAAAGAGAAGCATTACCAGGAGATCAAAACACGGATGGATGTCGGTAACTACATCGATTATATCATTGCGAAAACCTTCGTGGCCAACGACGACTGGCCGGGAAATAATGTTGACTACTGGAGGCTCCGGACTGAACGGTACCTCGAAGACGAACCGGCGGGAAAGGACGGGCGCTGGCGTTGGATGTTTTATGATGCGGACTACAGTTTCGGGGATAACCTGGAGCATTATGAAGCAAATAAAATTGCTCTGGTTACCGAACGGCCCCCCATACCCAATCCGCCCTGGTCTACGTTCCTGTTCCGAAGTCTCCTGGAAAATGAGCGATTTCAAACCCGCTTTATGAACAGGTATGCCGATCTGCTGAACACGACCTTTCACCCGGACCAGATACTGCCGTTGTTGAACTCGTTTGAAGAAAGTATCGGCATGGTTATTGAAGAACATATCGACCGCTGGGGACATCCCAGGAGCAGGTCTTACTGGGATTTTAATGTCAGCCGCTTGGAGGAATTTGCCCGTTTTCGAAGAGAATATTCCTACAAGCACCTGATGGACCACTTCGGAATACAGGACACCATTCAGGTAACCCTGCAGGTCTCTTCACCTGCTGAAGGAAAAGTTCAGATCAACAGCCTGGTGATCGATGATTCACTGTCACAAAAAACGAAAAACGGAGATGCATACCTGTGGAGCGGCACCTATTTTGGCAATACCCCGATTACACTGAAAGCAATACCTGAAGCGGGATATGCATTTTCACACTGGGAGGGTGTACCAGAGGACAGGGCTCAGGACTCGGTAATCGCTATTGCGCTATCAGAATCCAAAACTGTCGAAGCACGATTTAAACCCAAATCGATAACAGCCGAGCCGCACGCCCTTGCCGGAGGAAATTACCAGTTCAGCAACTGGCGGTCGACGGCACCGGCGGGTTCCTACCCCGAATCCATGAAGTTTGTATACATGGGTGATATTGAACCGGGGTCGGACGCCGCAGTGGACGACGGTTCGACTGGTGCATACAATCTCGATTCCCGAACCCGTATCAACGGACTGGGTGAAAACGGAATTTCCTTCATCAATACCAGTAACCTGGAAGGCAATCCCGGTTATCCCGGCCGTAAGCTTGGCGGTGCATTACTGGCGATCAATACCCGTGAGGTTTTCGAGGTATCGGTGGATTGGACCGCAGGAACCATAGAGCCTAATTCCAGGGTGTATAACCTGCGTCTACAATTCCGGGTGGGTACCAGCGGGTCGTTCCGGGATCTGCTGGATGAAGATGGGAATCCCGTTATGTACGAACGTAATGAGGTGGCTGGGCACACCCAGGTAATCGGTCCGGTAACGTTACCGGACTCCCTGGAAAATCGGGAGGTACTGCAGTTGTTGTGGCGCTACTATTTTACCGGTGAACGCGTTGACGATAACAGCGGGCAGCGTTCACAACTGAATATTTCGGAAATCAATGTATGGGTACCCGAAAAAGAAAATACCCAGATACCGGAATCATTTGCTCTCAGGCAGAACTACCCGAACCCGTTTAATCCCGGCACACAGATACCGTTTGAACTACCGATTGATACGCGGGTCCGAATAGATGTGTTCGACCTGGTGGGCAGGCGAATAGCCGTACTGCTGGACAACGATTTGCCGGCAGGCAGGCACACCGTATCGTTTAACGGGAAAAACATTAGCAGCGGTCTCTATTTTTATCGGATCGTTACGGAAAATTTTGTGTAAAGCAAGAAAATGGTTTTAATCAAGTAGGGGGACAGGAGTGCAGCCACAGTACCGGTAACTGCCGGGAAATCGAATGGCCCTGAATGTGATCAGCACAACGTGATAACAGCGATGGACGATAAGCTTCAGAATAAGCGGTTTGAGTACAAGTACCGGTTAAAAGAACCGAAAGCCAGGGAGGTTAGTCACTTTGTCGGCCAATACCTGGAATGCGATCCCTATGGGGCCGAACAGCCGGATCATTCCTATACCGTCCAAAGCTTGTACCTGGATTCGCCCTCTTTAAAGACATATCACGACACGATAAACGGGACTCGAAACAGGTTCAAGTTGAGAATCAGGTATTACACCGGCAATCCGGAGCAGCCGGTATACCTGGAGATTAAACGACGTTACGACACTGTGATACGCAAAAAACGGGCTATCGTGCATCGTAACCGCCTGACTGATCTGCTTGGGGGACAGTTGCCAACAAGCAGGTGCTTGGTTAAGAAAACCCCGGAGCAACGGCACACACTGGATCAGTTCTGCATGCTGATGAATCAACTGAATGCGGAGCCGAAGGTCCACGTAAAATACCGCCGGGAGGCGTATGAGCTGCCCGATTCCAACAGCGTTCGGGTCACATTCGACCGGGAGGTACAAACAGAGCGAATATCGGGGGGCAAACTCGTGGAAAATCTGCAAAATCCCACCAGCATATTCGGTTCCACGGTGGTGCTGGAGATAAAATTTACCAACAGGTACCCGCACTGGCTCCAGGAAATAACGGAACGATACCATCTCTGGCGCGAATCGGCCGCCAAATATGTAGATGGTATCCTTCGCCTGAATGGGTTTCCTGTTGAAAAGATAAAATCACTGGATTACGAATTAGTTTAATGTGGTATACCTATGGACGATCTTCTTGTATTTGGTGATACTGCTCCCATGCCCACGGAGTTGTCGACATTACTGCTCGGGTTGTTACTGGCGTTTCTTTGCGGGCAGATAATCGCATGGTTTTACATGTACACGCATACCGGGGTATCCTATTCCCGTACCTTTGTCAGCTCGCTGATCGTGTTGCCGATAACGGTATCTCTGGTCATGCTTGTGCTTGATAACAACCTGATTACCGCCTTCAGCCTTCTTGTGGTCTTTGCCATTGTTCGTTTTCGGAATATACTGCGGGATACCCTGGATACCGTATTTATCCTGGCGGTAATTGTGATCGGTATGGCGTGTGGAACACAGAAGTTTACGACGGCCTTATTCGGGACACTGATCTCTTCCCTGGCCCTGGTCTATATCTGGTTTACCAACTTCGGGTCTCGCCAGCGGTATGACCTGATCCTAAACCTGGACTGGACCAGGCTCCTCTCTGAGGTCGACCGTCTGGAAGCCTTTCCGGACCGGCATGCCTTCCGTATCACCCTGGCATCACAGCGCTCTTCTGATGATGAGAATGCTGCCCACCTTTCCTACCGGCTGCTATTGCTGGACCCGGAAAAGGTCGATAAACTGTTGCAGGAAGCGCGGGGCCTCGCGGGGGTAACCGGGGTCAGCAGCCTGAAGGCAGAAGATGAATCGGAGGTATAATGAACGATAAGTATGAACGGATACGAACACCCTGGAAACAGCGACTGCGAGAGCTTCAGTTTCGGGGGGTACCCGTCCTGGTATTTTTAGCCGTTTCGGCAGTTGTGTTTTACCTGTGGAATCAGCGGGTACACGCCCCGGACTTCGTTGGCAAGGTAGTGGGCAAGAAAACAGTGATTACAGCCCCGGAGCGGGGACGGTGGATGAATTTCAGGTATTCCCGGTTTGACCGGGTCGATAAGGGAGACCTTCTCGGGGAGATCGTTACCACCGATACGTCACTGGTGGATGCCTGGCTGGGAGTGATCCGGCAGC
>JAWVZC010000263.1:0-6140 GCA_033722415.1 Balneolaceae bacterium
ACAACTGAACCTGTAATCCTGGAGGTATTTCGACCTTATGAAATTCTACAGCCGCAAACTCATTAAACCCCAAGATCTTAACGCTCACGGCACGCTATTCGGGGGTTCCCTGCTCGCCTGGATCGACGAGGAAGCAGCTATCTATGTTTCCTGCCAGCTGAACCGTGGAAACGTGGTCACAAAATATATGTCCGAAATCAATTTTGTGAGCTCGGCCAAAATCGGGGATATCATCGAGATCGGCATGGAGACCGTAAAGTTCGGCACCTCGTCGATCACCGTGCGGTGCGAAGTACGCAACAAGTTTAACAAGGACACGATCATCAAGATCGATAAAATTGTTTTTGTACACCTCGATGAAGAGGGCCGGCCTGCCCCGCATAATGTCACGGAAGCGGAGAATTAATTATTACCGATTCTTTGGTGTCCCAAAAATCGTTGTACTGATTCAGCCGAATTGCCCTTTTATACCTGCAGGTTAGACTGATTACCGGCACGCTGAACAGGGCCGTGTACAGCTACCAGCCCGGTGAGATGGTAAACCCCACGTATCCCGGTTGTTCAGGCCGCTGAAAGGGTATAGCGTAGTAGATCTCCGCGACCAGGTAACCGAACAGGTTGACCCTGGCGCTGACACCGGTACTGAATACCGGGACCCGTTCCGCGGTTGCCCCGGAAGTCCATTTCAGGTCGTTGAGACTAAAGGGTTCCTGCTTCGTCCAGGCATAGCCCGCGTCAAAAAATGTGGTCAGCGTGGTGGGGACGGCCCTGGAGCGGAACAGGGCCAGCTGCTCAGCACCGAGCAGCGGTATCCTGAACTCAACATTGGCGAGTGCCATCCTGCTGCCGATCAGCCTTCCCAGTACTGAACACCCTTCACCGGGTGACTGCTGACACTCAGAGGCACTGAACGAATTGGTGTTATACCCGCGAATCAGGCTTTCGTATCCAAGGAAATTCGGGGACAGCCGTTCGTCCTCCGAATCCTCCAGGTAGCGCCCGCTGTGCAGTGCCCTCACCGCAAACGTAAACGGCTGCAGGTAAAAATAGCGGCGGTAATCGGCGAGAACGTTCAGGTAGTTTAGCGAACCGGTTGTCGGTTCAACCTCGAAACGAAGCCGGTGACCGCGTATTGGACCGGTGAAGGCGCTTATCGAATTGTCTTCGACGTAGGCAGCGGATGCTGTGAAAAGGTTAAGCGGGGAAGGCGAATCGAGTCCCCGGGTATTACGGTCAAACGGCTGACCGAAGCTGTTGTAAAACGTGCGCTGCAGCTCAAGATCGTACCAGATGTGGGTGAGTCCCGTGGAAAACTCCAGTCGGCTGGTAGTGGAAAACGGGTACATACCGAGCAGCGAGATACGATCCTGGAACACCCTGCGGTTGATCCGTTCCACCAAAGGTACCTCCTGCCGTTTTCCGTTGACGGCGACGGTATCTGTCGTCACACCGGCCGCCGATGTTCGGAATGGGGTGTGGCTTACGGATGCCCCGTAGATAAACCGGTTATCCTGGTTCAGGTACGCTACCTGGCCGCCGATATCCTTTAAACGCCCCTGCATGCGCAGGCTTGTAATCAGGCGGTGCTGGTTCAGCATGTCGCTGAACTGCAGGGTCACACCACCGGCAGCACCCACCCCCAGTTGATTGGTAACGCTAATACCGCCCCCGCCGCCGACATAATCGAGCATGAGCCGCGGAACGTAGTCGCGCCGGGTAAACGAGGAACTCGTCGGTATCTCGATATACGGTTCCCTGAAGTAGGCATTTACGGTTTCATTTCCCTCCAGTCCCACCGGCGGAAGATCGTTAGCATCGGCCAGGGTTTTGGTTCCAAGCACCTGGCTGCCGAACGTTTCAGATTCCGGTATCCGGTAAACGCTGTAGTTTGATTTCTCAAATACCGACACGTAGACGTCTCCGCTGTCGGAAGCGACGGTCAATGCCGGCGAAAGTTTGCTGATGCCGGAAATACCGGTGCTGACACGGGTCACCCGGTACCGCCGGCTGTTCTGCAGATCGCACCGGAACAGATCACTGACCCCTTTGTAATCGGAAATATAAAACAGCGATTCACCATCGGCCCCGAATTGCGGGCTGATGTGCTTGGCCTCCTGGAAATGGGGAATGATTCCCCGCTCGCCGGTTTCCAGGTCGTATACCCCGATGACAGTTTCGCCGAATGTCATCTTCTCAAAACTGGTACCCGGCCCCCGGTCTGTCACATAGGCCAGTGATGAGCCGTCGGGCGACCAGGCCGGTTGCAGATCGGAATACCGGTCGTTGGTCAGGGTTTTCAGGGAATCTGAGCGTAAGTCATACAGGTAGAGATCGGTATACCCCCCGTCGGATCCCGAAAATGCGATCCGGTGGCCATCCGGTGACCATGCAGGGTTGGTAAGTGCATCGACTTCGCCGAACTTGAGGGTCCGCACCGTCCTGCCGCTTTCCACGTCGATGATGATAATCTGGTTGTCGCCTTCGGCGAAAACCACGGCGGCAAATTTCTCCCCGTTCGGCGACCATGTTCCGGAAGATTCGATAAAACGCAGGGCATTCAGGTGGGGATCGGTAATTGTGCTGGTCAGGCTCCGGATGATCTCACCCGTCTCGGTGTTCGCCAGGAACAGTTCGACCGAAAACAGGTTCTTCTCCGAGATAATAGCGAGATACTCCCCATCGGGACTTACCGAGGGTCCGGCATTAATTCCCCCGGTCCCTTTCGATTTTCCCAGTATTTTGGTACCCACCTTCGATGGGTTGGTTCGTTCCGCGACCGTTTCCTTATACTTCTCTTTAACGGATTGCCGCCACAATACAGATAGTGAGTCCATGGAGACATTAATGGTAGCGTTAATGCCCTTTTTCAATCCCTTTTGTGTGCTTTCAAGATACAGCGGGGCTACCACTTCATCTCCCCATTTACCCGTGATATAGGTCCACACGGCATGACCGTAACGGTAAGGAAAGTATTTCCTGCTGTTGCCCAGCTGCCGGATTGTTGGGAGGGTATCCTGCAGCACCGCATCCCGGAGCCACATGCCGGTGTGGGTGTCCTCGGAACCGATCGACAGGTATTCAGCCATACCTTCAATAAACCAGAGCGGCAGCTGGCTGGTGGCCCGTATACTTTGAATGTTATCTGCTGACCGGGCGATATCGTACTGGAATGCGTGCACAAGCTCATGCCCCAGTACGTGATTGGTGCTTTGGTTGGCCTCGGCAAACGGCATGATCACGCGATTGCGGATACCTTCGGTCACCCCGCCGGTACCCACACCCACATTGGGCACAATATCGTTTTGCTGGAAATCGGCATGATTGGCATAGATGATCATCGGATTCCGGCTCTTGAAGGTGTGACCCAGAATACCGGAATGCCGTTCATACCACCGCTCCGACAACCGGGCAAGATCTCTTACCGCATGTTCCTCCTGCGGATAGTGATAGATCTCAAAATGAGAAGTTTGTAATATCTGGAAGTTAAAATCCTCATATTGTACCTTGTTACGTCCAAAATATTGTGCGTTGGTATCAGAAACGGGAACAACCAGGAAAAGAAATGCAGTTACAAAGCCTATGAAGGCTATGGGCAGATGTTTTCTCTCTGTGTTCATTATATTTGGCCTGCGTTACTTACGCTTGTCAAATGCACTACATTGTATACAGACCGTTACCTGAACGTTCCAATGCCCACTCAGAATCAGGATAATTGAAAAACAATGGTATACCAGTGAGTAGCACGAACCACACATACGTTAAGCGGGAGACGATTTCAGACCTGGTCTATAACGAGGAAGCCTACATCCGGGAGTTTGCCGAGGCTACGGAAGACTCGTTTTCGGAGTTCAGAAGCAACTACGGGAAATACCTGCTGGAGCGGGACGAAACGAACTTTCGGAAGGCCGGTCATAAAATAAAGCCGGTGGCCCAGATGCTGAATATCGATGTCATCGTTGAAGAGTATGAACATGCCAAAACACTGCTTTGGGAAGAACGAGCCCAGGAGGAGCTGGAAGCTTCTGTTGAAAAGATCGATGCCATTTGCGAACAGGTCATCAGGGAGTTGAAGGATATCCAGCAGAATCCGAAATAATCGTTTACTGGTACAATTGTTTTACTAACCACACGAGGGTGAGCAACTGGTTGAGCAGGAAACAGAAAACACCGAACAACGGCCCCGACTGAACCCGGCAGCAAGGTGGGCTGCCTCGATCCTGGGGATACTGCTGATTATCCCAATACTGGCTGTTGTACCGTTTCGCTGGCTGAATCCCCCCACATCCTCCTATATGCTTCGGCAGGCCTACACACTGGATGTCGAAATACAGCATCGTTGGGTGGAATGGGACCATATTTCAGATTACGTAAAAATGGCCGCTATAACATCTGAAGACCAGCGTTTCCCGTTCCACAACGGGTTCGATTTTGAAGCGATCCGGGAGGCTATTGAAGAGAGCCGCAGCGGAGAAGATCTGCGGGGCGCGAGCACCATCACACAACAGGTTGCCAAAAATTTATATCTTTGGACGGGCCGCTCGTTTATTCGAAAGGGGATTGAAGCGTACTTCACCGTGCTCATTGAACTGTTCTGGACCAAAAAACGCATTTTGGAGATCTACCTGAATATTGCGGAATTCGGCCCCGGCGTGTTCGGAGTGGAAGCTGCCGCCCGTACCTATTTCGGAACTAATGCCGCAGCGATGGACATGATGCAGAGTGCATTACTGATTACCGCCCTGCCGAGCCCAAAGCGGTATGACCTCGGCGATCCCTCGCCCTACATGATCGAACGCAGAAACTGGATCTTGCGGTACATGTTTCTGCTGGGCAACCGGGATTACCTCAAAAACCTGGAATAGCAGTTCTGGCCGATTACGGCTTCTGAACAATCAGCGGATTTCAGCGGTATGGACAAGACCGGAAATATCAATTGGTGAAATTAACAAGTATCACAAATGAAGATAGCAGTCGCACAATTCGAACCTCATGACGGGGAGAAGGCCTACAATCTCTCGGTGATCGATGCCCTGACGGCACGGGCAAAATCTGAGGGGGCCGACCTGGTCAGTTTTCATGAAATGTCGGTCACCGCGTATACGTTTACCAAAGATCTGGATCGCGAAGCCCTCGACCGGCTCGCCGAACCGGTTCCGGGCGGAAAAAGCACCGTTTCCCTGATGGAAATCTCACAGAGGCATGGCATACCCGTGCTGGCCGGGCTCCTTGAGAAAGAGGATGATACCTTATACAACACCTACATCTGCGTATCCGGAGACACCCTCGTCGCTAAAGCAAGGAAACTGCACCCCTTCATCAATCCGCACCTTACCCCCGGCGAACAGTACGTAGTGTTTGACCTGCAGGGATGGACGTGCGGTATCCTTATCTGCTATGACAATAACGTCATTGAAAATGTAAGGGCAGTTACCCTGCTCGGCGCCGATCTTATCTTTGCTCCCCACGTCACCGGGTGCACCCCCTCTTCGATGCCCGGGCGCGGCTACGTGGACGATAAGCTCTGGGAGAATCGCGAAGAAGATCCCGTCCCCTTGCGAATGGAGTTTGACGGTCCCAAGGGCCGGCAGTGGCTGCTTCGGTGGTTGCCCGCGCGAGCTTATGACAACGGGGTGTACTACGCCTTTTCGAACCCGATCGGGTACGACGGGGAGCACCTGAAGAACGGGAACGCCATGGTGCTGGATCCCTACGGAGAGATCCTTTCGGAGGTGCGTTCGTTTGATGATGCCATTACTACGGCAACCCTCATAAAAGATAAAATTTCAAAAGCCGGGGGAAGGCGGTATATGAAAGCGCGGCGGCCTAAACTGTACCGGGATATCATCGGCCGGAAAAACGATCCCGACACGACCCCGATATGGCTGAAAAACGATCCCCCCGATAAGTGACGATCGGCACCGGAATCAGGTTTGATTCGGACCTGATGAAGCTTAAATTAGCCCCGTAAATTACTAATGTTATCGATACGACTCGAAACGAAGAGAATCTTATGAACACCATACTGGTAACCGGAGGAGCGGGATATATCGCCAGTCACACCACCGTGGAACTGCTCAAGGAGGAGTATAACGTACTCGTGGTTGACAACCTTACGAACAGCAAAAAACAGCCCCAGGACC
>JAWVZC010000264.1:0-6118 GCA_033722415.1 Balneolaceae bacterium
GGGGAGTGCCAAGAGACCCAACGATCAGTTCATGTGGCAGTGTTTCGGTCCGTGGGATTTCAAACACCGCACGAAGGTAAGCCGCATACATCCCGACAACTGTCGCATCCTGGGTGCCGCCAGTCACGATTACCTGTACAAGCCGCTGGATCCCGAACTTGCCCAGCCGTACTACCCGTTTGATGTGGTCGATACCCCAACGGTATTGATTGCTCCTACCTGGCATTACGGGGAGGTTTTTTCGCATTGGGGAAATGACCGGGACCTGTTTCCCCGCCTGATCGAGCATATCAGCAACCAGGGAGCCAATATTATCCTGCGACTGCATGACTCCTTTCGTTTCGACAAGCAGTACCGGACGTTTCTCGATTCTCTGGCCGATACCTATGACAACGTGATGCTCAAGTACAAGGATCAAAATCCGGACAACCTGCTCGATCTGCAGATTTCGGATATGCTGATCACCAACTTCAGCAGTATTGCCAACCTGTTTTATGCCACAGGTCGTCCCACCATCCATATCTACCCCGTTAAAAGTGCTGATGAAGAGTTTCTCTGGCGGAACCAGACCTTTGCCGGGGTATACAAAAAGCGGGTGAACTCGGCCAAATTCATCTGGAAACTGTCTCCCGAAAAACATGGCGGACTGCTGGCCAACGATTTTAAAGAGTTAACCGGGCTTGTCGACCACGCCATCGCAAACCCGGACTGCTGCAGAACAAAGGCAAAGGACTTTCTGAGGCGGTATATGATTGAACCTGACGGGCAAAACTGTGAACGCACCTGGAATGCCCTGGTAGAACTGGTGGAGGGAGCCGAAAAGCCGCAATATCACCCGACAGAACTGCTTGAAATGGGCACATAATTATTTTGTGGGCATGAACTATTTTAATTAAATTTGGCCCCTTAATTGAATGCAGTGTAGGGTAACGATTAGCACAGTACATTAAAGTTATCACTTCTACCACAGTGTGTGTTTGTACGGATATGGATTAAGCCGATCGTTCCCTGTCTATTTTTTAACCTTATATAAATCTGATCATGCCCAGTGAACAATCCGACAGTTCATCCGAAACCACCGGTAAACTCCTCGTGCTCACGCCGGGTCTTGGTGCGGTTGCTACAACTTTTATTGCCGGGGTCGAATCTATCAGAAGGGGTTTGGCCCGGCCGATCGGCTCCCTTACCCAGATGCAGACAATACGACTGGGGTTGAGGTCGGAGGGGCGAAACCCGCTGATCAAGGATTTTGTGGATCTGGCCTCGCTGGATGACCTGGAATTCGGAGCCTGGGATGTATTTGAGGATGACGCCTACAAGGCTATCAAACGGGCAAATGTGCTCAAGAACGAGGATGTGGAACCGCTTGCCGATTTCCTGAGAGAGATCAAGCCGATGCCGGCGGTGTTTAACCAGGAATATGTAAAGCGGCTGAACGGGCCGAATGTTAAGCCCCAAAACAACAAAATGGAGCTTGCCGAGGCGCTGCGTGAGGATATTCGTAACAAAATTAACGAGACCGGGGCCTCCCGGGCCGTCATGATCTGGTGCGGTTCTACGGAAGTGTACCAGCATCCTTCAGATTGTCACCGTGCGGTAGAGGCGTTTGAAGAGGGGCTAAAAAATAACGACAAGTCGATAAGTCCTTCCCAGATCTACGCATATGCCGCCATAAAAGAGGGCGTGCCCTATGCCAACGGTGCTCCCAACCTATCGGCTGATTTTCCGGCGCTGGAGCAGCTGGCCGTCGAAAACGGTGTGCCGATTGCAGGCAAGGATTTCAAAACCGGCCAAACCCTGATGAAAACGATGCTGGCACCTGGATTCAAGGCCCGGATGCTCGGCGTCAAAGGATGGTTCTCAACCAACATCCTGGGGAACCGGGACGGTGAAATCCTGGATGATCCGGAGAGTTTTAAAACCAAAGAGGTAAGTAAGTCCGGCGTACTGGATACCATCCTCCAGCCAGACCTCTACCCGAATTTGTATGATGAGCTCTATCACAAGGTTCGGATCAATTATTATCCGCCCCGCGGAGATGAAAAGGAGGGATGGGATAATATCGATATCACCGGGTGGATGGGCTACCCGATGCAGATCAAGGTCGATTTCCTCTGCCGCGATTCCATACTTGCAGCCCCGTTGGTACTCGACCTGGCACTCTTCCTCGATCTCGCCAAGCGTTCCGAAAGGGAAGGCATCCAGGAATGGCTCTCATTTTATTTCAAAAGTCCCCAGATTGTCGAAGGACATATTCAGGAGCACGACATCTTTATTCAGCATTTCAGGCTTAAAAATACGTTGCGTGTTCTGGGTGGGGAAGAGCCTCTGACACACCTCTCTGAAAATTTTGACGGAAAATATTGAGCGAAAGATTGATGAAAGGACATAACAGGCGGCGAACCGGGGTAATACTGGCAGCGGGATTCGGATCCCGTCTCAAGGGCACGGTGGACGACGTTAGCCTGAAACCACTTACCCCGGTTGCCGGCGTACCTCTCATCCACCGGGTATTCGCCAGTCTTGAAACCGCGGGCTGCAGCAGAATCGTCGTTGTGCTGGGACATGGCCACGAGAAGGTGAAGAAAGAGATCACGGAACATTACGACGGCCCTCTCGACCTGGTCTTTGTTTACAATGAAGATTATCACCTCAGTAACGGTATCTCGCTGCTGTCGGCTTCCGACTACCTGAGTGGGGAATTCGTGCTGACCATGGCCGACCATATTGTATCTGACTCAATCATGGAGAAGGCCCGGTACCATTCCCCTCCGAACGATGGGGCGACGTTGATGGTGGACTACAAAATAGACACGATTTTCGACCTCGATGATGCCACCAAGGTCCTTGAGAAAGATGAGAAAATCGTATCCATCGGCAAGGAGATCGATCGCTACAACTGCATTGACACGGGAGTTTTTGTGTGCACGCCGGGGCTCCTTGATGTGCTGGAACAGGTATACCGGGAGAAGGGAGACGCGTCACTCAGCGACGGGGTACAACAACTCGCCAAAAAGGGACAAATGTCGGTTCTGGATATCGAGGACGCCTTCTGGCAGGATGTCGACACCCCCGAGATGCTGGAATACGCTGAAATGATCTTGCTGGAGGAAGAACAGGCGGTTTCCTCGTAACGCTGTTTCTTTTGATAAACTTCCAATCCGTGTGTTAATCTGCATTTCTTTCCCTGCACCGTTCAGAAATAAAAACAGAGCAGATCGTTAGGCAATACATACCTACCGCCAACCCCTGCCTTTGTACTACCTGTAAAGTTCTGTATTGCTGATTTGAAGTGCAAAGCTATCAGGCTAGAATTAATAATCATTTAATTAAATAGTTACGTAATATAAAAATAAAAGTACGGATTTAGTGTTATTTTAATGTCTGTTAAGAGAGAGGAAAGTGACGCTCAGCATTGCTATTCAAAAAATATGACAAATTCTTAAAAAACAAGGACTTGGAAGCTGACTAAATCTTGCACGGGTTCCCCTGAGAATGTTGCGATCAATACGTAAAAACCATATAGCTCCGGAGGGTTATATCTATTCATCCTACGGACATCCGAAATATTTAAAACATGCCGTGGCCTCGGTGGTTTCCCTGCGCCGATACGACAGGGAGCGTCCCGTTGCACTTATTTGCACCCAAAAGCATCACGATATACTGAAAGATAGGGGTATTGCAGAACTTTTTGATTATATCCACATTCTGGAGCCGGAACGCGCATCAATAGTCGGTATCAAACATAATATTCACGACTATCTTTTTTTTGAAAAGAATCTCTTCCTGGATAGTGATATGGTCTGGTGTAAAAACCCGGACAATCTCTGGACTTCCCTGCAGGCGTATGAGTTTACCGTAACCGGTACCCTTGTTGCAGACAGTTTTTTTGGCGGGCCTAAACATCTCGGGGTGATAAAGGATATCGTGTTGCGCCGCCGCAGGCGTACACTGCGTCATTTCGGTCTGACCCACCTGAGCAGGGTGCAAACAGGGCTGATGTATGCGAAGGATTATGAGTTGACCAAAAATGTGTGTGAACTGGCACAGCAGATGCTAAAACGCAAAGAAGAAACCCATTTTCAAAGTCGCACGCTTGAACAAGGACGTAACGAGGAATCATGTGAATGGAGTATAGCCATGGCCATGTCAAGGCTCAATGTCCCGGTTTATACTTGGCTCCAGGGATACACCAGCCCACAGTTGGATTATATTGCAGATTACTGCTGCCATGATGAGGATTTCGAGTACGTGGTTTGTACCTATTACTGTGACGAGTTTGTGAACAATTTTCGGGGGATCAAGAGGAAATGGCTTAGAAACTTGCTTACTTCTGTTTTTTCTCTTCTTCCCGGTAAAGCGGATTACATGGGGGTTACGCCCTACCTGTTGCATTTCGGCTGGTACCATCAGAAACAACCCTTTTTCGAATATTCCGAGCGTACCTGGAACCGCTTGGACGTGAAGGATATCAATTGGGTCAATCAACTTCAGAAAAATAAAATAAAGGAGTAATCAGGGTTTCTGCGCAGAGTGTTTTGTTTACGTTTCATCCAAGTAGTACGTAAAGTGACATCGTAGTTCAAAAGGTTCTGTTATGCATACGCTTCATCATCCTGTGAAAAGTCTTAATGCTTTCTGATTTTGATATTTTGTTCCCGGTAGTGACAGAAAATTCAACCAAATATCAGCCAACAGGAGGAGGGCGTGCCGGGCATTCACTTGAATAACCGAAATTACGAATGCAATGCAATTTGTTAGACATTTCCGGTTTCTGCTCCAACAGGTATGAGGTAATTTCGTAGAAAATTAACTCCCGGAAAAACTTGTCTGATGGAGAGCCTGCATTACCGTGTTTACCGGAATTGTTGTTGTCCTGTGATATGAGAACCGGTAATTGCACGAATGAAACAATCAGATTAAATAAACGCGTTTAGCGGTTAAATTAGATGGCAACAAACCAGGGAATGCCCTCTGCGTCATCCCGGACCCCGATCCGGGGTCTCGCGGTGGTATTGAGCGTTGATTTGTTGCGAGCTGAACTCAACGGCAGCGGCCTTGCGAGATCCTGAAACAAGTTCAGGATGACATACAGGCTACTTTTTAACCACTAAACGCGTAAAATAATGATCATACTTGGTACCCCGATACAACATTACAAAAGAACGATGGGGTGCCGAGAACGACTACAGATTCCTAATCCCGGTTTTGGAATCAAAAACCGGGAACTATATTTCGAATTACAATTTCCGGTAAATTCAGACATTTTTGATTATTTGAAATCGGATTACCTGGGTATTTATGATTTCGGTATACAATCTGACAGAAAACAATTAACTGACCTGACAGGATTTAACCAGGAGGGATTCCAGGTAAGCGTCGTGGCTTTTCCCTCCATCAGGAACGATGAAGAGCATTAAATAAAATTATATCGCATTTGAACGTATCAGACTTCAAAAACCGCTGGATTGCTTTTTGGCGAACGAGTACCGGAAAGTGGGTGACCAAAATAATTCAGTATGGTTTTATGGCAGCAATTGTGGGGTACCTGCTGTATCAGTTGACCGATATCGGGTGGCAGCGGGTCTGGCAGTCACTTCCGGTAACACCGTGGTATTATATTCTTTTCCTGTTTCTCTATTTTGCGCTGCCGGTTTCCGAACAGTTCATCTACGGGACTTTGCTCCGTTTCTCGTTTTGGCAGGGGTTCCCGGTTTTTATACAGAAGAAAATATATAATACGGATGTACTGGGATATTCCGGGGAGGCCTACTTATTTATCTGGGCACGCAAGCACCTGGATGAAAGCAGCGGGTATATATTTGGAGTGATCAAGGATAACAATATCATCTCCTCCCTCTGCTCCACGCTCGTTGCTGTCGTTCTGCTTTCAATTTTTCTATATGTCGGTCATGTGAACCTCGGGGAACTGATCAGTATCAATCGAACGTATCTTTATATCGGTCTGGGAACGATTTTATTTCTGTTGGGCACCCTCGTCTATTTCCGTAACTATGTTATTTCGATGCCGTTTAATACCGCTTCACGAATATTCGGTATCCATCTGGCAAGACTGGTGTTTGTTTATACGGTGGAGATAATCCAGTGGATGGTGGTA
>JAWVZC010000265.1:0-6114 GCA_033722415.1 Balneolaceae bacterium
AGATACAACTCAACAGGGTTCAACAGCACCCCGGTGTGTTGCAGCCTCGTACCCTCCCCTGCCCGGATCCCCTCCATCCGGCGAACCGGCTTACTGGTTTCATCAAGTTCGGCTTTGGCAGATTTCGACGAGCACGCCATGGTTCTCAGCGGGATGTAAAAATGCGACGAGCTTGTTGTCGGCTCCCTCTACGGGTTCCTCATTCAAAAGCCGGAACCCTTCCTCCTGCAGGCGTTCCAACTCCGTCTCGATATCTTCCACTTCGAATGCCACATGGTGAATACCCTGCCCCCGCTTATCGATAAATTTCCGGATAACGGACTCCTCGCTTGTTGCTCCGAGCAGTTCAACCTTGGATTCCCCGGTCCTGAAAAATGCCGTTTCCACCTTCTGTTTCTCAACCACTTCGCGCTTGTAGCACGGGGTATCCAAGAGTGATTCATACGTTTTGATCGCTTCATCCAGATGTTTCACCGCAATTCCGATATGATCAATATACATAACCCGTCCAGTTAATGGTTTTGAGTCTGAAAGGCATAGACAACGGCCGGTACCCCGACCCCGCGCAAAACGAGACATCATCTGCCGGCAGGTGTACCCCCTGCAGGGAGGTACCCGGTGCCATTCCAGGCAGGGTCCCGGGTATAATTACGACAGGCTGATGTAACGCAGCCCGTCTACCCCATCCAGGTCCAGAATCGGTTTCAACTCCTCGTCCGTCAGCTTTTTATCGACCGATACCGCAGTTATCGCCTGTGAACCTTTCTGTGTTCGTCCCAGGCTGAGCGAGGCGATATTGATATCCTGTTCGGCAAGGGCACCGCTGACTGCCGCCAGCATACCGGGCTTGTCGATATTTTTGTACATCAGAATATCTCCCTCCAGGCGGAGTTCAATACCGAAGCCGTCGATCGCGACGATGCGGTAGTCGCCGTCCCCGAACACCGAGGCCGAAATTTTCCGGTATTCGGCGTCGCCGTCTATTTCAACAGTGATTAGCTCGTTAAAGGTCTTGGTTTCGCCCCCCGTGGTCTCCTTGATTTTGAACCCACGCTCTTCGGCATAGTGCCGGGCATTAATCAGGTTAATCGCTTCGCTGACGTGTTGCGAAAGCATTCCCTTAAGCATCGAGTCGGTCAAGACATCCGCATACTTGGCGCATTCACCGGAGTACTCAAACGAGTAGTTACTGGTGTGCTCCGGGGCGATCTGTATCGCCATGGTACCCAGCTTTTCGGCCAGTTCCAGGTAGGGCTGAACCTCCTTGTTGGTAATCAGCGATATCGATTTGCCGTTCAGGCTGCCTTTGAAACTTTTTTTCTCCAGGGCGTCGGCCATCTGGTGGGCAATCTGCTCAGCCACTTTCTCCTGGGCTTCCTCGGTGGAGGCACCGAGGTGTGGGGTACTGATAATGTTGGGATGTTTCAGGATCTTGTACAGTTCATCGGAAGGCGGTTCCTGGGAGTAGACATCCAGCGCCACGCCGGCCAGCACACCGTTGTCCAGCAGATCGGGCAGATCGTTCTCTTCATAGATGCCTCCCCGAGCGCAGTTGACCAGGAACATGCCCTTTTTCATCTTGTCGGCCTTCTCTTTGGATATGAGCCCCCTGGTTTTCTCCGTCAGCGGCGTGTGGACCGTCAGAAAGTCGGCCGCTCCCAGCAGGTCATCCAGTTCTACGAGCTCCACGCCCAGGCTCTGGGCCTTCTCGTGCGAGGCATACGGATCGAAGGCAATCACATTCATACCGAATTTCTGCATCCGCATGGCCACTTCACTTCCGATTTTTCCGAGCCCGACGATTCCCAGCGTTTTGCTGTGTACCTCGGTACCCATATACTTTTTCCGGTCCCAGCCGCCGTGCTTCACTTTATCCACCGATTGCGGGATATTACGCGCAATTGCCAGGATCATGCCGCAGGTATGCTCGGCTGTCGATATGGTGTTGCCGTCCGGGGTATTCATCACCAGTACGCCGCGTGCTGTGGCCGCCGGAATGTCAATATTGTCAACCCCGACACCGGCCCGGCCGATAACTTTCAGGTTCTCGGCGTGATTCAGCAGGTCAGCGGTAATTTTCGTAGAGCTGCGAACCACAATACCGTCATATGATTTAATCTCTTCATACAGCTCCTCGTCCGACAAACTTGTTTTCCGAACCGCTTCCATTCCACGATCGGAAAACACGTTTTCACACCGTTCATCTACGTTATCTGCTAATAATATTTTGTAAGACATGGTTATGTTGTGATTGTTGAGTTAGGCTTCTACAAATTCTGAAATCAATTCCTTTAACGCCCCGGTGCCGGTACGATTCTTGGATGAACCGACAATAATCGGAACTTCGATATTCATCTCATCCAGGATACGCTGCAGCCGGAATTTTGACTGATTCTGCTTGTTGCGCGACAGCTTGTCGCTTTTGGTCAGGACCACACAAAACGGCAGCCGTTCGACTCCAAGCCAGTAAAAAAAATCCCGGTCCAGTTCTGTGGGCTCATGGCGTATATCCACCAAGTGAATTACCAGCCGCAACGTTTGCCGTTTCAACAGGTATTCCCGGATATCCCGCCCCCAGCGTTCCCGCTCCTTTTTGGGCACCTCAGCGTAGCCAAAACCCGGCAGATCCACAAAATAACATTTGTCGTCTACCAGGTAGTAGTTCATCTGCTGCGTTTTTCCCGGGGTATTGCTGGTTCTGGCCAGTCCTTTGTGATGCAGCAGGGAGTTGATCAGCGATGACTTTCCGACGTTGGAGCGCCCCGCAAAGCATACTTCCGGGAAATGCGGTTCCGGACACTCCCGCAGCGAGGGGGCACTGGTTACAAAACGAGCTTTCTTCAGCTGCATCAAACGATCTCGTTTTCCTCTTTCCCCACCCCGAAGTTCACCGGTACGGGATAGTTTTCAGTGAAACACGCGGTACAGTACCCCTTCTGGGAAGTGTTGGCCTCGTTCACGGCATCCACCAGTCCCTGCGGTGAGAGATACCGCAGGCTGTCAACCCCGATCTCTCTGGCCATACGATCGATATTGCGATCAAACCGGTTAGCAATCAATTCATCGGGACTCGGAAAATCCATACCGTAATAGCAGGGACTGATGATCGGCGGTGAGCTTACCAGGAAATGAATTTCGGTCGGTTCCGCTTCGCGAATCATATCCACCAGGTACCGCGAGGTGGTACCGCGAACAATGGAATCATCAACAATTACCACCGAACGATCCTCGATGACCCCGCGAACTTTGTTGAACTTGGTACGCACCTTCTGTTCCCTGGACTTTTGACCGGGAGAGATGAAGGTTCGCCCCACGTAGTGATTTCGTATCAGCCCGATTTCAAATTTGCATTCGGATCCTAATTTCTGATTCTCATGCACGTACCCAAGTGCAGCGGTGTTGCTGGAGTCGGGTACCGAAATGACAATCGGTTTTTTGTCGTGAGGCACCTTTTGGCAGACCTCCATGATGGGATGTTCCCGGGCCAGGTACTTGCCCAGATTTCGGCGAACCTTGTCTACATTCTCCCCAAAAATCTTGCTGTCGGGGCGCGAAAAATAGACATACTCAAAAATGCACTGGCTGGTGTCGGTTCCACATTCCGGATCAAGAAAGTAGGAGGTCGGTTCGTCGGTCTCGAGGGTGTTCTGATCAATAACCAGCACTTCGCCCGGCTCCACATCGCGTATGTACTCGGCATTAATGATGTCGAATGCACAGGTTTCACTGGCCACGCAGTATGATCCGTCAACTTTGCCCAGCGCCAGCGGACGAAACCCGTTGGGATCGCGAACGGCGATCAGGCGGTTGTCGGTCAGCATCATCAGGCTGTAAGCCCCCTCAATCTGGTTCAGGGCATCCAGGATCTGGTCAATCTGGCTGCTCTTTTCGCTGTGCGAAATCAGGTGCAGAATAAGCTCAGTGTCAGAGGTACTCTGGAAGATCACGCCGCGATCGCGCAGCCGGTTCCGAATCTGTTTTGCATTGGCCAGGTTGCCGTTGTGTCCCACGGCCACATTACCGTCGCGGTAGTGCACCCGAAACGGTTGTATATTCGCGGGGTTTTTGGAGGCCCCGGTCGTGGAGTAGCGGTTGTGACCGATGGCAGCCCGACCCTTCAGCTCCTCATTCAGGATCTTGTGATCATCAAATACATTGAGCACGAGACCGAAATCCTTGTGCATCGGCATAATCCAGCGGTCCTTTTTACGATCAAAGAAGGATGTGACAATACCGGCTGATTCCTGGCCCCGGTGCTGGAGTGCATGCAACCCGTAATAGGTGAGCAACGCGGCTTCAGGATGATCGTAGATCCCAAATATACCGCAGTAGTCTCGTGGTTTGTCGATCATGAAAGCTGTTCACATTCCATTTGATTTTTGAAGGCCCAAAAATAATAAAAACAGAACCTAATTGATAGAGTTGTTTACCCGTCGGGATTTGATGTTTACACCAGCCCCCTGCCGGCAATCATAAATCACGGGGAAGTATACACAGCCCTGTTTCTCCTTTCCTGCAACGTTCCGGGAAACGGCAAGTCACTGGTTCTGGTCGTTGTCTTTCCGAACATTCACATTGAGATCCCGCATTTCTACGGCACTGGTCACCTCCGAACTGAACGTAAACCCATGTTTTACTAGTGTGGTTCTGCACGCCTCCATGAGCTGCGACCGGATAAAGACGAGATAGGTTTCCTGCATGCTGGTATCCACCTCGATCCAGAAGGTGACCGAAAGTTCTACATACAAGGGGTTGAATCCTTGTATCTGGACGGTGGGAGCAGGCTCGGACAGCACCCGTTCCTCCGCAGACAATCGCTTGGTAAGCAGCTCACACGCCCGTTCGGCATTATCCCGGTAGTCTATGCCAATTTCGAACGATCCGCGGCGCAGCCCGTCACGGGTAAAGTTGTAAAGGGGCCTGGAAAGCAGCTGGGCGCTGGGAATAAAAACGTCACACCCGTCGGCTGTTCTTATGTGGGTATGACGCAGTTCAATATTCTGCACGCGACCTACAAGCCCTTCAGACTGGATCAGGTCTCCGGTACGAAACGGTCGGCTGAACGCCATAAAAAAGCCGGCCAGGAAATTTTCACCGATATCCTTGAAGGCAAAACCGAGAATGACTGCCGTGATACCCCCGCTGGCCAAAATACTGGTTACCAGACCGTAAAACCCGAGGATGTTGAGAGCAATCAAAATTCCGAGAATGAGTATAAAACCATAGAGCAATTTCCCGAAAAAGGCCAGGTGTGTTTTTGATACGTCCCCTCTGCGCAGAATTCGCCGGTAGATATTACGAACTGCTTTTCCGGTGAAATGTGCCACAATCAACAGCAACACGGCCACGGTAATTTCCGGGGCCTGCTCAGTGATGCCGTCAAAGAACGTTTGGAAGCTGTTTACGAATTTTTCCAAGATCTACCTGCCTGTTTTATGCCCGATTGTATAACAAATGATACCATTTGCAATGAAATCCCCTGCGATCTGCACCATGCACCGAACGGAGGTATCATGCACCTTCTCGGCACCCCTCTTTCAATCCAGCCGGAACAAGGTTACCGGAACCTGCAAATATAATATGGAAAAACAGCCAGTTTAAAAATCAGGACTACCGGTTCTTCTCCCGATATCCTCACCTGGAAATGGGTTTGTATCCCGACAGCAGCGCTGGAAATCGTATTTGGGTACGTTGAAAGCTATTGCAGGAACAACGAAATAGACAGACCAATTACGCAGCTTGATACACACTGTTTTTGTGAGTTCAATCCACTAGTGTCCGGTTAAGCAATTTTTGAATTGCTGCAAGTTTTTGCTAGGCAATGACATAAGTGCTATAAAATTTTTTATCGACTTGAATTCGTAGCTTGCCAGTGTATGCGCGTTCAAAATTCCAATAATAGACGTAATCATGTACACTGGTCGGATTATTTTTTCTCAACTTATGGATGTAATTCCCAGATACCAATTTTGTAAAATTGTTACCCACCACAAAGGTGATTATCGGATCCGCAGCTTAACCTGCTGGGATCAACTGCTCTGCCTCTGTTTTGGTCAGCTTACTTTCCGAGAGAGTCTGAGGGATCTAACCTCTACCCTCAATGCTCTCGGCTCC
>JAWVZC010000266.1:0-6107 GCA_033722415.1 Balneolaceae bacterium
AATCTTCACACGATCTATTCCTATTACGGGGATCCCATCTCACTTGCACAGGTAATCAGGGAGGTGCCGGCACTCCCGGGCGGAGGTACCCTGGGCGCCTGGCTCGCAACCCATGCACTCGGCAGGGGGTACCGGATTGAGATCTACTCCTACAACCTGAACCTGTTTGACCCGACCTGGTTTGAGCGAGATTCAGATTTTATCAGGAACAAGCTGCTGCTGCAGAAGAAATTCAAGCAGGATGCCAAACTGCGGCGGGCTACCGATGCGTATGTCGAATTCCTTGATCGGAATGGCTGCCTGCGACATGCCGTGCTGAACCGTGAACTGATCCGCCGCTACCTGGAGCGGGGAATCCCCGTACTGGTGGGATTGAGCGCCACCTACCTATACAATAGTGCCAGGGAATACGGGCCTTACAACAGCTACGACGATCTGCGGGGAGAACCCACCGGCCATTTTGTGGTACTCTACGGATATAACCAGCGAACATCTGATGTTTCGGTAGCTGATCCGCTGCACGGGAATCCACTGGCAGGAGGCCCGCATTACGAAGTTGAAATCGACCGGGTGATCAATGCCGTACTGCTTGGTATAGTGACCTATGATGCCAACCTGGTAATCATTTCGCCTGGTGCAGGTGCCGAATGAGAACACTGGTGATTGTGGACAACCCCGGGAAATGGGAGCTGAAAATACCGGAGATCGAGCTTGTCGCGGCGAAATCGTATTTGACGGATCCGCAGTTCAGTAAAATGAAAAATGCCAGGGTTTTTAACATGTGCCGGTCATACCGCTACCAGAGCACGGGATATTATGTATCCCTGCTGGCTCTGGCGCGCGGGCACAAACCGGTACCGGATGTGCTGACGATCCTGGACCTTAGGTCGTCTTCCGTAATACGGGTGATTTCGGGAGAGCTCGAACGTCTTATGCAGCGTAGCCTTGCACCGATCCAAAGTGATCGCTTTACACTCAGTATCTATTTTGGAAAAAATCTGGCCAAACGTTACGACCGGCTGAGCCAGCAGTTGTTTCTGCAGTTCCGAGCCCCGTTTCTGCGAGCGCAATTCAAAAAGAGTGACAGGTGGCACCTGCAGTCCATCACCACGGTATCCGCCAACGAGATACCGGAAGATCACAGGGAATTTGCGGTAGAAAAGGCCCGCGAATATTTTGCCGGTCACCGCAGGGCGATAAAGCGAAAAAAAGCGATTCGGTTCGATCTGGCCATTCTGGTGCAGCCCGGGGAACCGTTGCCTCCCTCCGACGAGCGGGCTCTGCAGAGATTTACCCGAGCAGCCGGGAAACAGGGCTTTTTTGTCGAACGGATCACCAGAGAGGATTACGGCCGGCTGGCCGAATTCGACGCCCTTTTCATCCGCACGACAACCCACGTTACTCATTTCAGCTACCAGTTCGCCCGGAAAGCCACCGCAGAAGGACTTGTAGTCATCGATGATCCGGGATCCATATTGCGGTGTTCCAATAAAGTATACCTGGCCGAGCTGCTGGAACGATACAAAATCAGCATACCGAAAACGCTTATTGTCGACACCGCTAACCAGGACCGCATTAAAAGCGAGATCGGCCTTCCCTGCATCCTGAAACAACCGGACAGCTCCTTCTCCCGGGGTGTTGTCAAGGTGGAGACCGAACCACAGCTTGACCGGGCCCTGACCGACCTTTTTGCAAAATCGGATCTGATCATTGCCCAGGAGTTCCTGCCTACGCCATTCGACTGGCGCATCGGTATCCTCAATCGCAAACCGCTCTACGCCTGCAAATATTTTATGGCACGGAATCACTGGCAGATATACGGCAACTCTGCGGATGGACGTACCCTGGAAGGAAAATCGGAAACCCTGGCTCTGTCGGAGGTGCCCCCGGTGATACTGCGGTTGGCTTTGGACGCGGCAAATCTTGTGGGGGAGGGACTATACGGGGTAGATGTAAAGGAGGTCAACGGCCGGGGCTTTGTCATCGAAGTCAACGATAATCCCAGTATCGACGCCGGTGTGGAAGATGCCGTACTTAAAGAGGAGCTCTACCGTGCCATCATACAATATATGGCGTCACGGCTTGAAGAATCGAAACGCATTTCAGGCCGGAAAGCCTGACCGGGGAATCGAGAACCAAACGATTTTACAACGAACTGAATCATAGCATAGAGAACTGAATGAACAGATATGTAACCAATAAAACAGTGGGGCAACTTCATCTTTTTGAGGCGATCGGGATTGAACTGGAATATATGATCGTGGATCGCGACACACTCGCGATAAAGCCCATTGCGGATATTCTGCTGAGTGAAGCTGCCGGTACCCCGGGTACCGGTCAGGTGAACCGCGGGGCGGTTTCGTGGTCTAATGAACTGGTGCTGCATCTTGTTGAACTCAAAACCACCAACCCGGCACCAACATTGATCGATCTGCACGAGGATTTTCAGAAAGAGATAGCGAGTATCAACCAGTTGCTGAAGCAACACAATGCCATGTTGTTGCCTTCGGCCATGCATCCCTGGATGGATCCTGCACGGGAAATGAGAATTTGGCCCCACGAGTCTACGGTAGTGTATGAAACCTATAATCGCATTTTTGACTGCCGGGGGCACGGGTGGGCCAACCTCCAGAGCATGCATATCAACCTGCCGTTTTCGGGTGATTACGAGTTTGAAAAGCTGCACGCCGCCGTTCGGGTTCTGCTGCCGATACTGCCGGGCCTGGCGGCAAGTTCTCCCATTGCGGATGGAAAACCGACCGGGTTCCGCGATTACCGGATGGAGGTCTACCGCACCAATTCGCGAAGCGTTCCGTCGGTAACGGGATACGTCATACCGGAACAGGCCTTTTCCGAAGCCGAGTATGAACGGAAAATATTCCGGAAAATGTATCGGGATATCCTCCGGCACGATCCGGAAATGATACTGCGTGACCAGTGGCTCAATTCCCGCGGGGCGATCGCGCGATTTGACCGCGGCAGTATTGAGATCCGGGTGCTTGATCTCCAGGAATCTCCGCTTGCGGACCTGGCTGTCGCACGTTTCGTAACCGATATCCTGAAAGCGCTGGTCAACGAGCAGTTTTCATCCCTCGAGGAGCAAAAAAGCTGGAATGAAAAATCACTACATAAAATTCTATTATATGTAGTGAAAGAAGCCGAAGAGGCCATACTCCCGGTTATCTATTCCCGGTTATTTGGGTTTGATAATGATGGAGAACCGGTCTCGGCAAATGAACTGTTAATGTATCTCTACAATGAGTTATATACCCATTCCCATGCGGAGTCGGATCCGATACTGAGTGTACTCAAAAAAATACTGACGTGTGGTACGCTCGCCACCAGGATCTTGAGAAAATGGGAAAAAGCCGGGAACGCCAACGAGAGACTCTCAACGTACCGGGTACTGGCTGAGACCCTGGCTAACGGTCAACTGTTCCATTGTGATGGATAACAAAATTATCATTACCTGCGAACACGCCGGCAATCAGGTGCCGGATGATTACAAACACCTGTTCCGTGAGGACCCCGGCATTCTGCAAACGCACAGGGGATACGATATCGGAGCAAAAGAACTGACGCAAACAATTGCCGGCGAACTGCAGGTTACCCCTCACCTGCATTCCGTGACCCGTCTGCTTGTTGATCTGAATCGCTCCCGAAACAGCAGTGAACTGTTTTCGGAATTTGTGGAACCACTGGATAAAACGGCACGTGACAAGGTGCTTAACGATTATTACCAACCGCACAGAAATTCGGTGGAACAGATAATCAGTGAGGCTGTTGGACAGGATTTGCAGGTGGTGCATGTGAGTGTGCATACCTTTACGCCCCGATTGAATGGACAGCTTCGTGATGTGGATATCGGGCTGCTGTTCGATCCCGACCGCCCCGCAGAAAAGAGGTTTTGCAAAATCTGGAGGCAGGAACTTGACCGGCAAACCGATCTGAAGGTGCAATTTAACTATCCCTACCCCGGTGTGATGGACGGCTTTTCAACCTATCTTCGCACCAAATTTGACGGCTCCGAATACGTGGGACTCGAAGTAGAGGTCAACCAGAAATTCGCCCGGGAGCAGAAGATAGAACAGTGGAATGGGATCCGCAGGATCGTGGCCGTTTCCCTGCGGAAGGCGTACGAATCGTGGCGTTGAGATGAAGACGCCTCACAAGGTGGTATCCATTTCCGGAACAGGTTCCTCATTCCGGTGTTGTTAAACATCCCGCAGCTGCTGTTCGCTCAATATTCGTGGTAATAGTGTCATTCCGGATTATTCCCCGGTTCAGGTGTTTCCCGAATGATGAAACTATTCGCCGCCAGTTTTGTTTTTCGATATTTGTTGCAGTTGCACAGCGCTAACCCGCTTTTACTCACCAGGAAATTGGTTTGAATGCAAGGCGTCCCGACAATAGCGCGGAAATAGTACGTAGGTACGTTGATAAGCTATTGTCGGGACAACGAAGCAGACAGACCAATTTCGCAGCTTGATACACACTGTGACAGGTATTTCATCACAAAATGTATGTAACTTTTGGTGAACGAAAGTTTTACACTAATCCAGCATTGATTATTGTGAGAAAAGCGGGCTAACTGAGATCAATCGGGAAACTCAAATTACTGCTTATTATTAAATGAAGCTGATAACCGAGCGTACCCCATTCAAGCGTGACGTCCTGTTCCTGTCGCTTTCCGGTATTTTTTTGACATCGCTCGTATTGGGTAATGTTATTGGTACTACCAAGTTTGTGACCATCTTTTCCATGGAGTTGCCGGGCTGGCTCAAATCGATTACGCCCAGCCTGGTGCGGGATGAAAACATTTATACCATGAGTGTTCCGGTGGGGGTTATCGCCTATCCCTTTACGTTTTTGGCCACTGACCTGATTTCGGAGCTGTTTGGTCGCAAAAAAGCGCAGACGGTTATTTGGGTCGGTTTTGCCATGAATATATTTATGTTGCTGCTGATGAGCATTAACCACTGGCTCCCCAATACAGCCGGGGTGAGCGGGGGGACCAGCCTCTTTGAAGGAGTTTACGAATTTATGGTCGGGAATACGATTGCCAGCATGATCGCTTATCTTACCGCGCAGACCATCGACGTTCGCCTGTTTCATTTCTGGAAACGCCTGACCGAGGGAAAATATCTTTGGCTGCGAAACAATGCCTCCACCACTGTAAGTCAGCTGGTCGACTCCACCTGTATCCTCAGTATTCTCTACATTGCAGGGAATTTGGGGGAAAATATCGACAATATTCGGGCATTGATCATCCTGATTCTCAATTCATATCTTTTCAAATTCTTTTTTGCCCTCTTCGATACCCCTCTTTTTTACCTAGGAGTTAAAATATTTAGGGAATACGAGGAAGACCCTTCGGAATTTAGTCTTTATGAGTCTGCAGCCGACGGGAGGTAGGGTGGGGCTCCTGGTAGAAAGTTGGGAAAAAAGGTTAAAAAAAGATTGACAATGAGGGGGGAATAACCCTATATTTGTTTTCCGTTTTGGAAATGGGTTGAGGCCAATTTTTAAATTGATCTCAACCCTATTTTTTGCTCTGAGAATTTAGGCAGAGCATTCCAAAACTTGTTCTTTACCATACTGAGACAGACAGGAAATCGCATAGTGCGACCCGTCAATCTGTTATGCAGATGACGTAAAAAACGGCCGGGAGGCTCTTGAAGGTATTAGGTGTATATAATATACCATGGAGAGTTTGATCCTGGCTCAGGACGAACGCTGGCGGCGGGCCTAACACATGCAAGTCGTGGGAGAACCCCGGCCTTCGGGTCGGGGGGAGACCGGCGGATGGGTGAGTAACGCGTAGGCAACCTGCCTGAGGGACGGGGATAACCCGCCGAAAGGCGAGCTAATACCCGATGATGCAGCGGTCCCGCATGGGAGCAGTTGTTAAAGGTCATTGGCCACCTTCAGATGGGCCTGCGTGCCATTAGCTAGTTGGTGGGGTAAGAGCCCACCAAGGCGATGATGGCTAGGGGGTCTGAGAGGATGATCCCCCACACTGGGACTGAGACACGGCCCAGACTCCTACGGGAGGCAGCAGTGAGGAATCTTGCGCAATGGAGGAAACTCTGACGCAGCCACGCCGC
>JAWVZC010000267.1:0-6061 GCA_033722415.1 Balneolaceae bacterium
TGCGAGTAGCCCGTCATATACGGGCGATGCGGCAATCCCCATCTGGCCGTGACAGGGAACCGTCTCATTTCTGCCGGCATATAGTACCATTGAAAGGGATACCATGAGGATCAGAACGATTAGGGACCTGGAAATACATCGCGGTGAACCCAGCACGGAAGCGCCGGTCAAGGGGATTATCTATGAAGGATTTGAACTTGAGGTAGAGGGCCCGGTGGAGGGGGAGGCGCTGGATGGCAACGACCTTTGGTACCGCATTGGAGAGGATTATTACTGGAGCGGGGGCGCGGTCGAAGTTGCGCAGGATGAGGAGGATGAAGGAGAGGTAGCAGTAGAGGGAGAGGGGGACAGGGCCGGCCGGCCGGCCGATATTCCGTTCCCTGCCGAATCGGTCAACTGGAATTCACGTATACGGTGGAGCGGCGCAACCGAAGCGACAAGACTGCAGGAGTGGGAAGCCACCGGAGGGAGAGGGGTTAAAGTCGCCGTGCTCGATTCCGGAATATACGCCGGACATCCCGATCTGGCCCATCTCAGGGCAGACCGCATGGCCGATTTCAGCGGGAGTGATTTTGGCTACGAGGACCGCGACGTCATTGGGCACGGTACGCAGATGGCCGGCCTGATCAATGCCAGGTCGGACAGGGGGGTAACGGGGGTGGCTCCCCAGTGCGAACTCTATATAGGGAAGGTCACCCACGAAGATTTCAGTCACAGCGCCGAATCCGTCTCCAATGCGATCGATTGGGCTATAGGGCAGGAGGTGGATATCATTAACATGAGCCTGGAGATACGGGACGCCGACAAAACAAAACTCGAAGCGGCGGTACGCAGGGCATCGGATGCCGGAATTATCCTGGTTGCATCGGCGGGGAACCAGACGATGCTCGTCGGGGAAGAGATCCACTATCCCGCCATGTACGACCGGGTGATCTCGGTGGGTGCAGTCGATGAAAGTTTTCTGAAACAGAACAGGAAACCGATTCATCCGGAGGTTGACCTGTTGCTGCCCTACCGCCCCATGCTTTCCTGCTCTACAGAGGCAGACAACTATTACCGGGAAGCAAGCGGGGTAAGCATGACCACCGCCCTGGTAAGCGGTGTGATCGCCCTGATACTTTCGTACCGGCGCCGGCAGGGAGAATCCAGCACCAGTGACGACATCATGCGACAGCTGTTTAGATTTTCCTACGAATTCGACAATACGCTCGACCTTTCCGGAGAGCAGATACCAATAATGAGGATTTGATTATGTTAATGAATGGGAACACGACCAAATGTTCGGCCCTCTTCATCGGGTTGGTGATGCTTGCCTGGAACAGCAGTATCGCCCAAAATGCCTATTACGACGCGCTGGCACTGCGAGAACAGGTCAGGATTTCGCCAACCGACACGGTTTTTGCCAACAACGCCCGGCAGCAGGTATACTCGATTCTGATCCGATACGACGATTCGCTGAACCCGGACTCGCCCCCCGACGTGATCCTCAAAGCGTACAGGAATAATGTGTTTATAGAGGGATTTCTGGCGAATCTGGCGCTGACTTCGCCCGGGGATCTGGCGCGGCCTTCGTTCAATTTGGGTATCCCCTCTATGAATATCACCTCCATTGCGGAAGGGTTGACCGGGTTCATCATCTCGAGGACGAAGCGGGAGCTGAACGCCGCCTTTTTCAGGGGCTTTAAAAAGCGGCTGGACGAATCGGAAGAGTTCAAGATACTGTTTCCCCAGACGGTGAAAGCGCTGAGCGCGATCGGAGACCGGATCTACAATTTCAACGCCTACCTGAAACTGCTCAGGGAGTCGTTCCATAAAGACCTGGGCAATCTCTTCGTAAACTTTCCCGAACTTCTCGACCGGCCTACTTTCGAAAAGGCCTTTGAAAAGGAACCGGAATTGAAGCAGCTGATCAAAGGTACCCTGGCGATCATTCGCGCGGTCTCTAACAACGAACACCCCGGTGAAATCATCCGGAAGATCGCGAAGGGCAACATTAGAATCACCACTGCCGTCCCAGAAGGCGAAAGCCCTTACCTCAAAGTGCAGGAGAGCATCGAAGTGCTGAATCTCTTCTCGGAATCGCTGCGGTCCCGAAACCCGGACCGCTACTGGATCACACCCGATTTGCTTCGGCCGCTGCTGGAGCCGATTTCGTTTCGCATCTACCTGGGCCTGGTCTACCAGCAGCTCGGCCCGCAGGATACGTCCGGATTGAAAAGCGCCCTGGCTGTCGCCGCTACAAGACTGAGCGTATTCGAAACCTATAAACATTTTACGGAGAATCTGCTGGATCGCGCGGGGCTGGTGGATCATTACCTGCAGACAGTCAAGGACAAGCCGCCGGGTGAGAGAACCTATCTCGACTATTACCGTTTTTATCTGTCAACCGTGCGGCTGCTGGAACAAGCCGAAAAATTGTCCGACTTGCCACACGTCCGGGCAACGGACGATCTCAGTGCTGTTTTCCGGCGGTTCCTCTTTTATACGGAGAGCGCAGGCGACCTCTACCTGGAGATTTCGGAGCAGCGCTACAGTTCCGCTATCGTCACGTTCCGGGCCCTTTACGAAGAACTGGTGAATGCGTTGGTTGTGGATTCCGCTCTCGGCAACACCATCGATCAAGAGGATGCCCAGCGGTTTATCCGAAGTTTTCTTAAGTACGGGGCCTTCATGGCGGCCGTGGTGGAAGCCGATGAAGGGGAGGAGGTCGTACAGGTGATTGAAAGTTTTGCGCTGCCGCCCGGCAGCTACCGAATCAAGCGGGAGTCAGCGTTCTCCATTTCGCTGAACTCCTACTTGGGAGGCTTTGCCGGCCGCGAGAACCTGACAGAGTCTTCAAACGAAGGGGGTGTTTGGGGCCTGACCGCGCCGGTCGGATTTTCTTTCTCGTTCGGATCTTTCGGGAGAAGCGCACCGACGGTATTTCTCAGCCTGGTAGACCTGGGCGGTGTGGCCAGTTTTCGGTTCGAGCACGACGAGGAGGAACGCCTGCCGGAACTGACTCTTCAAAATATCATCGCCCCGGGAGCCCATCTCTACATCGGAATACCCGGAACCCCGCTGGTCGTCGGCGGGGGAATACAATCGGGCCCGCAAGCCCGGAAGATTACCACCGGAGGGGTGGTCACTGAAGAATCGGCCTATCGGTTTCACGGGATGGTCGGGGTCGATATCCCGATCCTCACCCTCTTCAGTACACCCCAATGATCGGGTAATCGATTAATAATTTCGACGGGAAAACCGGTTCGGCGGGTTGAAATGCCTATTTTTTCACCAGGCGACAACTGCAGGGCGGCACCTCCATTATTAATTGCGAATCGATGTAACATATCCCCCTCCTCTCCACTCTTGTGAGTACAAGACTGAAAAGCGGGGGACCATTTGCACAATACACGCAATGTTTACACACGGTTAGCCTATTCGGTCTTGGGTAGCTTTTATCTCGGTTATTGATTAACAACAAACACATCTACTATTATGGACTGGGAAGACATTGGAAGGGGTGCAGGAAAATTTTTCCTGGCCGCTCTGGAATACTGTTTCAAAATTTGTGCTTTCGTCGCAGCCGCTATCGCCATCAACACGCAGGGAGTACTGACTGACAAAATTTCCAACAGCTTTACCGCCCTGCCGCTGTCGCTTCGCCGGCTGCTGGAACTGCCAGGGGAGCTGATGGAGATGGGTACGATTATTCACGACTATCATTCCCAAACCATCGCTGCCTTTACCAAGGCCTACGGAGTAGGCGCCACAAACAACGTACTACAGACCCTCAACGGTGCGGTGGAATATGTCATCGGGGTGTATAACAATGTTACTCAAAGCCCGCTTTCTACGATGGTTGCCATGCTTGTGGTTTTTTCAACCTTCTACCTGCTCGCGCGGGTACTCAGGTTTGCACGGCAAAGAGGCGAGGGTTCGTACCTGACAAGGCTGGAAAGGAAACTGGCGGCCAAGGTATACGGCAGGAACCCGGCGTCGCGCCCGTATATTGCCGGTTCGGCCAAACCGATTGGCGCCGGCTCGGACGGAAAAGCGGGATCGCGCCGTTCAATGAAGAAGCCCATCAAGAAACGGGCCCATTCGAATATTAGCATTGCAAACAAACCCGGCTTCAGGCAGCGGGCGAAGTCCTTCGGTTCCTATTCGAACAAGGAGTATGGCCCCGATCCCGAAAGGCTGAATTATCTGCTTGATTCGGCCCGTTCCTGATGCATTCAAAGAAGTACCGTTACTGGTCCCGGACCATGCCCCGTCACGACAGGTTCATCTCACCGTGAGGACGGGATCAGTGCGGTCAAAACGGTGGTTTTACCTCGCTGCAGATCGTTCATATTTTGATGAACTTGACACCTCTGTCGGTAGATCCGAACCCTCACTTCAGTATCCGGTTTTGGTTAAGCGAAACCATGCGGCTCAACCGATTCATCGGTCTGCGAAGATCTTTTGGGGGGCTGAAAGCCCCTGCAGCACATTAGATTTTTTCAATATTCAGGTACTGTGTGGGAGGTCTGATCCGAAACCGATTTGTACGGAAGATCCTTCAAAACGATATTCACGCCCTCTAAGCGGATATATTTGGTCAAATTTGCGTTATCTTACCCCTGACAGGTAATACCGGTAGACCCGGCTTCGGGCAACAATTTGATTTGCATTTCTAGATAATTACCCGATTAATCTGTAACATTCTCATTACTAGATTTCATATTAATAGATTTTTAAGTACGATTGGCTTCATTAGCGGGAACCAATTTCAATAAACAAAGCCATCGTTTGAAGATCCAGATCTGCTTCTCGGGTAGATCCACCGGTGTGCTGACAGATTAGATCGGCAAGTTACCTCAAATTGCAAACTCTCTTCAAATATGAATTGGGCATACATTGGAAAAATTGCTGCTAAATTTTTCTCAATTCTTATAGAGCTTGTGCTCAAGCTTTGCGCCATCGTTGGCGGCGCAATTGCCCTTGCCGCATCGGGGACCGTTTCGGAGAAAATAATACAGGGTTTTACGGCCCTTCCCGGCTGGCTGCATACACTGACGGGATTGCCCGGCGAAATTATTGAGATGGGTAAGATGATCAACGATTTTACCATCCAGTCGACTTCTGAATTTACCCAAACGTACGGGCCGGGAGCCGTTGATCTGCTCATATTTGACCTGAACATGATTGTTGAATACCTGCAGGTCGTTTATCTGAATATTACCCGGACCCCGTTCGCCACCATTCTGGCAGGCCTGGTACTCTTTGTGACCTTTTACCTGCTGGCGCGTACATTGCGTTTCTACCGGCAGAAAGGACAGGGATCGTTTACGACCCGCTGGGAAAGAACATTAGGGAACCGGGTGTTTAAGCTTGACAAAAGTGCCCGGCTGGCGGAAGCCTTGTCAAGAAGCAATACCCCGTCGACGGGCCAGAATCGGAATGCGGCCACAACCGCACCCGATGCGGCTGCCTCCGCAAACGCCGGCCGGTCGGCTTCTGCCCGGAGTGGCCGCGGCACCGGGACCCCTGCATCGGCTGCTTCCAGGCCGGGCGCCAAAGCGAAGAGTGGAACGTCGGCGGCGGCTGCCGAATCCGACCCGGATAAAGAGGAGGAGAAAAAGGTAGCGCCTGAAGAGACAGGCAACGGTACCGAGAAAAAGGGGGAAAGCAAAGAGGCCGTCGCCGATTCCGAAGAGGAGAAGCAGCCGGAGAAAGAGAAGGAAAAAGTCGACGTCAAGGAGAAGATCAAAGAGGTAAAGGACAATTTGGATAAAAAGAAGTCGGACGGGGATGCTGGCGGCAAGAAGGAGAAGGTGGATGTGAAAGAGAAGATCAAGGAGGCTAAGAGCCAGATAGAGAAGAAGGAGAAGGGCGAAGAGGTAAGCGACGAGAAAGAAAAAGTGGATGTCAAGGAAAAGATCAAAGAGGTTAAGAGCAAGATCAAGGAAAAAGAGATAACCGTTCCAGGAGAAAAAGAGGATAAATCCGAAGAGGCTGAAGCAAAGGCCAAAGAAGAAGCAGAGGCGAAGGCCAAGGCGGAGGCCGAGAAGAAGGCGAAAGAAGAAGCGGAGGCGAA
>JAWVZC010000268.1:0-6001 GCA_033722415.1 Balneolaceae bacterium
GCTACCTGGCCGCCGAGGGGGCCATCTTCCATCTCGAGCAGCTCATCGAAACCGCGGACGAGCACCGGAACGATCGTGAAATCGTGCTCCCAGAGATGGTTCAGGAAGAGCAGGTGCAGTTCGATGCTGTGCTCGATGCGGTGGGCCCGGTCTTGTGCGCTTATGCCCATTTTCTGCGACTGCTCCAGGATCAGCTGAACAGTTTCCCGGTCTGAACTGATCGTGCCGTTTGGCAGCCTGAAATCCTTGTCGGACACGATAAACGGGTGGTTTTCGTACAGATCGGGGTACATCCCGGCGTAATGAGAGGTGGCCAGGATAATCACACGTTTGGGTGTGAGGTGCCGTATCGTCGAGAACGCCCTTACGTAGCTCGCAAGCCCCACGCGCGGGTCGATATGCGGGGCGTAGAGCGCTTTCATCTCCCCCGGCATGTTCACCGGGTTCCCGTCCTCCTGCCGGTGTTTGGTGAAGGCTTCATCGAGATACATCCGCAGTTCATCGGGGTCGGAAGGGTAGGAGCGCCCCGCCGTCACCGAGGTGTGCGTGTCAGACTGTTCATACCCGCGTTCCACCTCTTCGGCATAGTGCTGGAAATAGGGGGTCAGCAGCACCCGGTTTCCATCCAGGAACCGGATATACTCGAGCAGCTGGTCGGGAGTCACGTCGCTGCCCAGGTGCGGCTCAAGATCCAGAATGCTTTTGCTGCCGTCAAGCAGCGAGAGCAGCGGTCCGACCTGTCGGTGCAGGGCAAAATTTTCGGTCGCATATCCCATGCTGTCATGGAAGTAGAGGAAGGATTTACCGTTGTTTTCCACAGGAATGATATCGAGATTGGGACGGACCCGCGGTACCGGTTCCGTTATCGAGCTGAAAAGCGAGCCGTTGTTACGCATTGTTCGCTACCTGTTCCCTCATGGTTCGACACTCGCACCGTTTGCCGTACTTGATACAGATCGGGTGATCGGGCGGATCCGAAAGCCGCGCCTTGCAGGCTTCACGTCCGTGGTGGATAAACAGGTGCGACAAGTTGGTCCAGTGTTCCCGCGGGAACAGGGCCATAAGATCACGTTCAATCTTGTTGGTGTTTTTCTCCTCTTCCGTGAGGCCGAACCGGTTGGCAAGCCTCCGGACGTGGGTATCCACCACCACTCCCACGTTGGTATCAAAGGCGTTGCCGAGCACCACATTAGCCGTTTTACGCGCTACGCCGTATAGTTCCAGCAGGTCTTCCATATTCTGCGGCACCTCGCCCCCGTGCTCCTCTACGATCGCCTGTGAAGACTGTTTCAGGGCTTTCGCCTTGTTCCGGTAAAAACCGGTGGAACGCACCAGTTCCTCCAGCTCCTGGATCGGGGCCTCGGCCATCGCCTCCGGGGTGGGGTAGGCTTCGAAGAGGTCGGGCGTTACCTTGTTTACGCGGACGTCGGTACACTGAGCACTCAGGATGGTTGCGACCAGCAGTTCAAACGGGTTGCGGTGATCCAGGGCGCAGTGGGGATTCGGGTAATGCTCATAGAGTTCATCCAGCAGCTGCCGGGCATAGGCTTTCTCCTCTTCCGATTTGTCGGGGAGCCTGGGCAGCTTGTTTTTTCGGTCTGTGGAATCAGTTTCGGCCATGATGAGGGTTCTTTCGGCGAATGTTACCGGGCTGGGTGTTCGGTTGAGTGAAAATATGGGCATAAAATCACAAACTGTATCGACTTTTACAACGGTAAAAGGGAATCATTGAAACGTACGCACCCGGTAACAAAACACGGAACTGTGTCTGTTAAACGGTTCGTCTCCCCGGAGGAGACCAGATCCGGTGCATTTTTTATTTGCATCATTACGTTCATTTTTTTTAAGATTGGCATCTCAAAACTGAACCTATGGTAGCAGTCGTATGGGCATTACCGTTTCAAACCTGACGAAAGAATACGGTCCTCAAAAAGCTGTAGACGACATATCGTTTGAGGTAAAAACAGGAGAGATCCTCGGTTTTTTGGGGCCGAATGGTGCCGGTAAAAGCACCACGATGAAAATTATCACCTGCTTTATCAGTCCCACGGCCGGGAACGTGAGCCTGAACGGCTACAATATTCATGACCATCCTCGCACGGTTCGCAGCCGTATCGGTTACCTGCCGGAGAACACCCCGCTCTATACCGATATGACGATTGTGGACTACCTTACACTTTCCGCCCGCCTGCAGGAGATGCCGGAGAATCGCATCATGCCCCGCATCCGCGAAATGATCGATATCTGCGGGCTTGGGCCCGAAAAACACAAGTTTATCGGTGAGCTCTCCAAAGGCTATCGACAGCGGGTGGGACTGGCACAGGCGCTGATCCATGATCCGGAGGTATTGATCCTGGATGAGCCCACCACCGGGCTGGACCCGAACCAGATCGCGGAGATACGGGGGCTGATCAAGGAGATCGGCCAGGAGAAAACGGTAATGCTGAGCTCTCATATCCTGAAAGAGGTGGAAGCCACCTGCGATCGCATCCTCATCATCAACCGGGGAAAGCTGGTGGCCGACGGCTCCACCCAGGAGCTTAGACAGCGGGCAAAAGGGGCCGACCAGTTACTGGTCCAGATCCGCTCCGGCAACGGGGAGGAGGATATCGGGGAAGAACTGCTGAAACTGAGCTCCGTTGCCGCTGTAAACCGTTCCGGGGAGGGGGAAAACATGTGGCTTATCGATTCGAAACCGGATATCGATTCGCGCGAGGAGGTCTTTCGCCTCTGCGTGGAAAAAGGCTGGGTGTTGACCCAGATTACCCCGAAAGAGTCGAGCCTGGAGGATATTTTCCGCGAATTAACTGAAGATTAAGAAACGGGTAATCAGCTTTTAGAGGGGATCCCGACTAGAAGCTGGTTGCCGAAAGCTGACAGCCAGAAGCATGAAACATATTTGGACAATCTGCAAACGAGAGGTCAACGCCTTTTTCGATTCGCTGATGGCCTATATCCTGATTGTTGTGTTCCTGGGCATCAGCGGGCTTTTTACCTGGATACTGGGCGGAGGCGATGTGTTTTTTGTGGGACAAGCCTCGCTGGGCAGCTTCTTCGAGGTGGCGTTCTGGACACTCTTCTTTTTTATTCCGGCCATCACCATGCGCATGATGGCGGAGGAGGAGCGGGCCGGAACCCTTGAGCTGCTGGCCACCAAGCCGATCTCCCACTTCCAGATAGTGGCCGGCAAATGGCTGGCTGCCTGGCTGCTGATCGTGATCTCGCTGGCCATGACCCTGCCGTACTACCTCACCGTGGCGAACCTCGGCCCGATCGACCACGGGGCCACCATCAGTGGCTATATCGCCCTGTTGCTGGTTAGCGCGGTATACACGAGCATCGGCATTTTTGTATCGAGCCTGACCAGCAACCAGATTGTGGCCTTTATCGGCACCCTGTTCATCGCCGTATTCTTCCAGATTGTATTCGGCCAGCTGGCCGCCGTACTTCCGGACCTGCTGTCCGGTATAGCCGAATTCATGAGTTTGAATCAACACTACAGGACCATGACGCGTGGCGTAATCGGAATTACCAATATCGTGTATTTGCTGACGCTGACGATACTCGGCTTTCTGTTTGCAACTGCTTCACTTAAACGGAGGGCATGGCAATGAATAACTGGTTCAGGGGATTTCTGAAAAACAAGCGGGAAACGTCGATCCAGCTGCTGCTGGTCGTCGGTATAGCGGTAACGGTGAACCTGCTGGCCGACGAATTATTGCTTCGCTTGGATCTGACCGAGGACAACCGCTACACGCTTTCGGAAGCCAGCATCGAGATTGCTGAATCGCTGGATGATCCCGTTACGGTTACAGCCTATTTCTCCGAGAATATGCCCCCGCAACTGGCCCGGGCCGAAGATGAATTCCGCAATTTCCTGGAGGAGTTTCGCGCTTACTCGGATGGCAACCTGGAATACCAGTTTATCAACCCGAATGAAAGTGACCAGACCGAACAGGAGGCCCAGCAGGCGGGCGTGCGGCCCGTTACGATCGATGTGCGGGAGCGCGACCAGGTTTCGCAGCGACGCGCCTATTTCGGGGCCGTGTTTGAATACGGCGGGCAGCGGGAGCCCATTCCGGTCATACAGCCGGGCTCGGCCCTGGAGTACAGTATTGCCAGTACCATCAAGCAGCTTACGATTGAGCAGAAACCGAAAGTGGGACTGCTGCAGGGACACGGGGAACCCACCCGTCAGGAGATGACCCAGGTGGCCGGCCAGCTCAGCCAGATGTACGAGGTTACCGAAGTCTCCGGCCTCGATACCACCGCTGTGCCCCCCGATATCGAAGTGCTGCTGGTGGTAGCCCCGGAACAGGAGCTTTCGCAGCAGGAGCTCGTTCATATCGACCAGTACCTGATGGCCGGCGGTCACGTCATTTTTGCCGTTAACCGCATCCGGGCGAACCCGCAGCGCGGCATGGCGATGCCGCAGAATACGGGCGTCGAGCGGCTGCTGGCATCCTACAACATCCCCGTCAATGCCGACCTGGTGAGTGATGCCAACGCTGCCAGCATCCAGGTACAGCAGCGGCAGGGGCAGTTCCAGATCGTCAACCAGGTGCAATACCCATACATTCCGCTGGTCAACAATTTCGGCAATCACCCGATCAGCCAGGGACTGGAATCCGCCCTGTTCCAGTTCGTATCCTCAATTGATACCAGCCAGGTGGATTCCACACAGGTGCTTTCGACGCTGGCTATGAGTTCGGAGCAGGCCGGCATCGCACGCGGCCGGTTTAACCTGAGCCCGATGCAGGAATGGACACGGCAAAGTTTTCCGGAATCCAACATCCCGCTGGCGGCAGCGGTTGAGGGTAGGTTTTCATCTGCCTTTGTCGGGGTGGATACCGTGGATGTGGAGCTGGACCGAAGCCAGGAAACGGCCATTGTGGTATTTGGAGACGGTGATTTTGTGATCAACGGCAGCGGGCAGCAGCAACAGCGCCTGCCGGAGGATAATATCAACCTGATGGTGAATGCTGTCGACTGGCTGGCGGATGACACCGGGCTCATTGAACTGCGTACCCAGGGTGTCACCAACCGGCCGCTGGTGAACCTGGAAGAGGGTACCAAGACCGTATTGAAGTACCTGAATACCTTCCTGCCGATCGCTCTCGTGGTCGGTTACGGAATCTACCGGTACCAGCGACGGAAGGCACGGCGCAGGAAGTGGATTGAATCCGGGGTATAACAAAGCCGGGTTGCGTGACCTGATTCTTGCAAGAGTATTTGAATTTTACGGTATAGAAATTGGCAGCTGCCGACTACGGAATTCTGTTAACTGACAACTGACAACGAACTTCCAGGTGAAATGACCAAGGCAACGAAATCGTTGAGTCTCATTTTTGTGGTTCTGCTGGCTATTACGGCTCTTGTGAAGCTGACCGACCGTTCGGGATCGAGCGAGGCGTTTCGAACCGAACTTGTGAGTGTGGATACGGCGCAGGTGAACAGGATGGTCATCGAGGCACCGACCCAGAATCGAACTCTTGAACTGCAGCGGCGGGACAACAGCTGGCAGGTCGCCAGAAGCGGAAGCCAGACCAGCTACCCGGCCGATAAGGGGGCCGTTACCCGCGCCATCGAACAGCTGACTGAACTCTCCGTGCAGGCGGTGGCCACTCGCGATCCCGAAAAATACACCCGTTTCAAGGTTGACAGTACCGGGACAACCGTTTCGCTCTACAGTGATGAATCCCTGTTGTCCAGTATCGTAATCGGGGCCCCGCAGATTATCAGCCGCAGCCAGTACAATAATTACGTCCGCCCGGTGGAAGAGGAAGCGGTATACTCGGTCGAGGGTCTTATCAGTTCCACCTTCGGCAAGGACCTGGAGGGCTGGCGCGACAAGCAGGTGTGGTCGGTCGAAGAAAACCGGATTTCCCGCATTGACCTTCTCTTTCCCGCCGACAGTTCCTACAGCATCGAACGGGCAGGACCTGACAGCTGGATTTCGGACGGGGACACGCTGAACGCCACTGCTGTAAGCCGGGTCACC
>JAWVZC010000269.1:0-5990 GCA_033722415.1 Balneolaceae bacterium
ATTCATCCACCATGCTCTTGTTCCAGTCGATGAGCGGATAGCAACGCAGCATCTCCGTTTTTTCGATCACGATATCCAGGTTGCTGCGATAGTTGTTCTGGTAGCCGATCAGCCCGGACATCCAGATCTTGTACTGGTCCTTCACCTTCTCCAGTGGTTCCAGCTTATTGATACTGCAGCACCTGTCTGGATCACTGAGCCAGAGCTTTTGACGTTGGGTATCCCGGTGTTTGGAGGGGTCGGGAGACAGGTCAACGACGTTTAGGTCCAACAGCTCGGTTAGCCGTTGCTTGTACCGGATGGTCTCCTCAAAATGATACCCGGTATCGATAAAGTAGATGGGATAGCCGGGTTTCACACGGCTGAGAATATGCAGCAGAACCGCTGATGTGGTACCGAACGAGGAGGTCACCAGAACGTGCTCAAAGGTATTAAAAACCTGGGCGACGCGGGCATCGACCAGCTTCGAAGAGAGCGACCTGTTGATTTTCGCTTTATCAACAACCAATATGGAACCGTTGAAGTTGTAGGATTACACTTTCGACTTGTGAGTTAAATAATTTTGAACCTAATTTCCAAATAGAAAATACTATATGCCCAAACCGCAACAACACAATCGGGGGAACAGCGTGCAGGTTCTGGCCACTGAACAGCATGATCACATAATAACGGCTACCGTGCAGCGCCCGGAAGCGAAAAACGCCATCAACTTCGAGGTCATGGATCACCTCGAAACGCTGCTTGACCGTATTGAAGAACAGGAGGAGATTCGCTGCCTGATCTTTACCGGCGGCGACGGAGTGTTCATCTCCGGCGGCGACCTGAAGGAGTTTCACGGCATCCAGTCGGCTCAGGAGGCCGAAAAGATGGCGGTTCGGATGGGGACCATTCTAAAGCGCCTGGAAAAACTGCCGTGCTGGACCATCGCCGCCGTCAACGGGGCGGCCTACGGCGGGGGATGGGAGATGATGCTGGCCTTCGATTTTCGCATTGCCTCCCCGGCGGCTTCATTTCATTTTACGCAGAGCAAATTCTACCTGCCGCCCGGCTGGGGCGGGCTCACGCGGCTGGTGGAAAAGGTGGGCCGCTCCAAAGCGCTGCAGTGGCTGGGCGAAGCCGCCGATGTCGATTCTGAATCGGCCCTCGCCCACGGGTTGATTGACCAGGTGGTCCAAGGCGATACCCTGATTGAACAGGCACGGGCGTGGGGTGAGGCCATAGCTCACAATGACCGGGCCTTCATTGACACCCTCAAGCAGGGCGCAATCACCTATTCCCGGGCCCGGTGGCAGGCGATCGAACGGGAACTGACCCCGTTCGCCCGATTCTGGGAACATGAAGAACATATCGCCCGCGTTGAAAAATTTTTGGAAAGGAACCAGGAGTGATAACCTGTACTTATCACCGAGCAATTGGTTCTTCAGCAAGGTGAACTGGCAACTGCGCATAAAGATATGCTAGCGAGCGATTTCCCGCTGTAACGAAGCAGACACAGCAATTTCGCAGTCCACCACATATCGTACCATCTTTGGTTTCCTGATCAATGCAACTTACGGTATGTCAAAACATTTCAGGCACGCCGGCACAAACCCTGTGAGAGTGAGAGTTGAAGGGGTACTACCTGCCGGTCACAACAGGATGGAAAACCAGGCACCGGATTGGACGAGCCCGCATTGTTCACATTTTCGGTAACCGGCGTTGCCTCGTTGCCGGCGCATCTCTTTATGACCCGGCCTATCAAAAATTACCAACCTGTATACCCAGCAGGCCGGTCATAAGGGTCAACTCCCCGTTGACACTTACCGAAAGTATGGCCCCACTCCCAGGAAAGAGACCGGCTTGAACATCACCTGGGCTTCCACGGGAACCGATATCCCGGAAAAATCGACCGTTCCACCACGTACGTTCCTCTCACCCCAGATTCCGCCCACACCCGCCGCGGCTGAAAGATTTATGGTCGACCGGTTCGTATCATACCCCCACATCAACGCCAGCTCGCGGGCCCGGTTCAGGCTGTTGTTGCGGGATAAAAAATCTTCCTGAGAACCGGTCTCTTCCGACAGAAACAACCGAACCCCGAGGTTGCCGCTCCCGGTTGCATAATGACCGCTGAACACCGTGGAAAACCCGCTGTACCCGTCACCCGCCGAACGACCCGCACCTGAGTTGAACCAGAATCTCGTTTGATCGGAACCGTAGGCAAAATCCTGGGCACGGGCAGGGGCGGTAATTGTACAGAGCAGGATGAACAAAAAACTGATTATCCAACAACGGTGGCTGCTATTGCTTGTCATTACCCGAATATAAACACCTTTTTTTGACGGATTGCCTGTTCCCGGCTATCGACAGCGTTTCACTTTTTAGGCTGACCTGCCCGCCGGAACGCGGAACCTGATCAATGTCTCATCAGGTTTCTGCCGTTTAGCCTGCAGGTCTTATCAAGAAATTGGCCCGTATGCGAGGGATGTGGAAATCGATAGCAAAACGAATTTCCATCTGTTGAGTGAGCGATTTCCACCATCAATTTCGCTGCCTGATACACACTGATATTGTGAATTCAGTCCTGAAATCAATGGTAGTTACTGTGTACCATGGCGTTACACATATGCAGATTTTGCTCTTGCAAGAAATGCGGGCTAATCCCGCTGGTTTCCATCGGATCCGTTCACCTTGGGCCGAAGAGTCATCTCGGCCTCGTAACGCTTGTTTTTGCGCATCAGCTCAAGCGTCATTCGATCGCCGGCATCGTATTCCCTCATGAGGGCGCGGGCATGCATCTGGCTGTGCACCCGTTCATCGCCGATCTTCAGGATAATGTCACCGGGCATGACACCGGCTTCGTATGCGGGCCCGTTCTTGTTGACACTGGTGACCAGCAGTCCCATAATGGCGGGCAGGTTGTAGTTTGCAGCAATACGGTAGGTCATGGGCGTGGTTTCGAATCCGGGATCGTAGCTGAGCTTCACTTCCCCGGACCGCGCCAGCTGATCAATAATTTTCTCCACCCTGTTGCTGGGGATGGCGAATCCCAGCCCGACGTTACCGCCGCTGGTGCCCCCGGTGTAGATAAACGTATTAACGCCGATCACCTCTCCCTGGCTGTTGACCAGCGGCCCTCCCGAATTGCCGCGGTTGATGGCGGCATCGGTCTGAATCATATCCATATAAACCCGCGGTTCATTGGGATCGGGACGAAAATCGCGCCGTGTGGCACTTACCACCCCGACGGTTACCGAGGGCTGGGCCGCCTCGAAAAGACCAAACGGGTTGCCGATGGCGATACTCCACTCCCCGACCATCACCTTGTCGGAATCGCCGAATGTCATATGCGGAAATTCGCGGTCGGCCTGGATCTTCAGCAGGGCCAGGTCGGCCAGCTCATCGGAGCCCAGAAGTTTCGCCTCGTGCTGGGATCCGTCCGGCAGCGACACCACGATCTTCCGGGCATTCTTGCCAGCGACATGTTCGTTGGTGACCACCAGGCCATCCTTGCTGATGATGAAACCGGAACCCATGCTGTTGAACTCCCGCTCCTGCGGGGCCAGGAAAAAGCCGTAGAATTCATCGAAGGCCAGCCGCCGTCCGCCCTGTACCACTTCCGTTACCGTAATGCTGACCACGGCGGGACTCACATTACGTACCGCCCGGGTTATGGCGTTGTCGCGGGAGGCGTACACCGCGGAATCAACCTGCTGGGCCCGGGCCGCCCCACCCGCAGACACTACTCCGGTCCCCGGGGAGGAAGATGAGATAAGCCTGTTTTGGGAAGAAACAGCTCCACTGCTGCCCTGTGTCTCATCATTAACCTGCTGCTGTGGCTGGCTGGAGGGTTGCTGTTGTTGTTGGGCGGGTTGACACGATACGATTAACAAAAATGAAACCAGCGGTAACAGATATGGCAAACCGGGTAGAAATCGTTGCATTTTTTGACCGATCTTTTTAGGACTTATCGATATGGACGAGCTGTTTTGACCCGATCTCAACAACCTCTTCAATCGTCTTTTCGAGCGGGCCCGGGTGCCAAGCTCCGGAGGCCTTTTTGTGTCCTCCGCCCCCGATCTCGCGCGCCCATTTGTTGACATCAACTTCGTTACTTTTGGAACGGAGGCTCATCTTCACCCCGTCCCCGAGTGCTTTGAACAGTACCGCCGCTTTGATACCGGCCACACTCAGCGGATAGGCAACGAAACCCTCCGTGTCGTCATTGGTGGTATTAGTCTCTTCCAGCATCTCTTCCGTAACGCACATGATGGCAATTTGATTGTCTTCATAGAGCTCGATGGTGCTTATCGCCATCCCCAGCAGGCGCAGCTGGTTGACGGTTTTGTGGGAAAACACCTTTTCGGCCACCTCGTTGGGCCGAAATTCCCCCAGACGAAGCAGCTCCGAACTGATATTCAACGTTTCCGGGGTCACGCTGTCGTACTGAAGTGAACCGGTGTCGGTCAAAATACCGGTATAGAGGGCTTTGGCGACCTGCGTATCAAGCTGATTGATGTCGTGCTGAAGGTAGATATGAAAAATCAGCTCGCAGGTGGATGAAGCCTCCTCCACCGAAATACTCATGTCGAACCCATCCTTGGGATCCGGGTGGTGATCGATCATGAACGTGGGCTTGGGATCATCCTGGATATAATCGGAATAGGTGCCGAACCGCGGGGGAGAATTGCCATCGACCAGGATGAAGGCATCACATTTTTTCATCTTTTTCTCCTCCGGCTTCCGGATCGGGTAGTAGTCGGTCAGCCACTCCAGGTTCATCGGCACCGGGTCATCATTAAAGGCGTAGGAGGTAATCCCGTTCTTTTCGAGCCAGATACAGGTCGCAATTTGCGCCCCGATGCAGTCACCATCGGGACGGATGTGAGAAAAAACTCCAACTGTTTGATACTCTTGTAAACGCTCTATCAGTTTTTTAAACATCCTGCAAGCAGCTCATAAAAAATGGAAGAAAAATAAGCTTATTAAAAAAAGGGATTACCCTGAAGAAAGCAATTATTTTTACCACGTTACTTCCTGCCGGGCATATGGTATCTTTACACCAAAAGACCGTTTAGGACGTTTATTCTGTTCACAAACAGCGTGTAAATACTCTATGAAAGGACTCATACTATGCAACGGCCTTCCGCCGGCCCGATCGCTGCTGAAAGAGCACCTGTCACAGTCGGAACTCTTTATTGCGGCCGACGGGGGCGGGAATACGGCCCGAAGACTGGACCTGGTGCCAGACCTGGTGGTGGGCGACCTGGACAGTTACCAGCGGCAGAAAGGTGAGAAGGTGGAACTTATCAAGGATACCGACCAGGAAACCAACGACCTGGAGAAGGCTCTAGAAATAGCCATCAAACGAAACCTTACCCGTGTGGTAGTAATGGGAGTCACAGGGCAGCGGATTGACCAGACCCTGAAAAACCTCTCTGTCCTGAAACGCTACGATCAGCACTTCAAATCCCTTGCTTTCGAGGACGATTTCGGGACGGTTTTCCTGCTGCCTTCCCCATTTTCAGCCGACCTGCCGCGGGGCACCACCGTTTCGCTGTTTCCGCTTTCCGGTCGTGCTGAGGGGATTCGAACCAGCGGACTTAAATATCCGCTTGAGGATGAGTGGTTGGAAAACGGCAAGCGCGACGGTTCCTCCAATCGCGTGGTTTCATCCCCGGTGGAGATCACCTACCGCACCGGCGACCTGCTGATCTTTATCGGGCGGGATGAACACCGCGCGGAGTTTTAATCTGCCTTGTACTTCAGCACCACCATGGTGATATCGTCATCGATCGGCTTTTCACCTCGCCAGCGATCTGTCTCACCATTCAGGGTATCGATCAGCTCTTGTGGTGCAAGATGCCCGTGGTCTTCAAAAAGATTCACAACCCGCTGCCAGCCGAACATCTCGTGCTCCTGGTTGAACAGTTCCTGGAGCCCGTCAGAAAGCAAAAGCAGGGTGTCGTTGTTCCGAAGTGATATCTTCTGCTTCCGGTAGGGAAATCCCG
>JAWVZC010000270.1:0-5967 GCA_033722415.1 Balneolaceae bacterium
CATCAGCCGGGAGCCTGATACTCCTCTATTATTAATGACCTTCACCCAGTTAGATCCGGCCCGATCGGAGTACCCTGTAACTTTTTTTTATTTTTTTTCGGATGAGTGATCAGCAGGCGGTACGAGAGAGGGGAAATGGCACGAAGTGCAGCCTAACGCGGCAGAAGGGGATATTACTAGTGCATGAACTGTTTAACAATCATTGCGACCGGCAGTGACGGGATGTACTGTGATAGCTGCTTTCGCAGCAATTTCAGCGATCTGCTCATCTGCGATTCCACCGTTTTGTGCAAATTGTCGAGAACATCAGCTAACTCCCGGTAGGTGAGTCCATCTCTCCGATGAAGCTTGTAAACCAGGCGAGTCCTCTCCGGCAACTCCTCGATCGCCTTCTTCACTTTTTCGGTGAATGTCGATTCATTCTCCGGTTCAACGGGGTTGGTAACCGGCTCTTGCTGTTCTTACGTAAAGGCCCTGATATATTTCTCCTCTGTTTTCTCTTTTCGCAGCATCTTCCACGCCTCATTTTTAACGGATTGATAGAGGTACAATTTTAGAGACAGGATCAGCTCCCACTGCACCCTGCGTTCCCATAAATTTGCAAATACATCCTGAACAACATCTTTAGCAGCAGAAGATGAATCAACATAGTGACGGGCAAAATTAACCAGTCTTCGATAGTACTGTTCCACGAGTATTTTAAGAGCAGACAGATTGTCGTTTTTTATGGCTTCGACAAGATCCTCCTCGGATTCGAACGAATTTTGTCCACCCTGTTGCAGCCTATTTTTATTATGATGTTTCATTCATTCATACTATGGTGAATACCCGTTCTTTACTGCTTGGTATATACCAATTGAATGTAAGAGAAATATGAAGTTCCCGTGCATTCCCATGGGGTTTCCGGCCTGCCCGCACCCTGTTATCAGCCGTGTTCCACCGTATTGTTCTCTGCAACGTTTTCCCGGCGGCCACCCGTCTTAATGAACATTGTTCTGAACCGGCGGGGTGCAAGTGCCAGGATTACGGATTTTCCTGCACGAACCGGGATATCAGGACTTGTGCTGTGCTACCCAGGTAACACTCCATGAACAGTTACCCTGCAAAGATCCGCAGTGCCGGTCGCATCCACATACCATACCGTAAAACCCGCACATGGGCGGCTTACCGGGCATCAGCCGGCATTTCTCACAAAAACTTCCAGATGGGAATTCCGGGCCAGCTAGCTCTTTATCCCGATCGGTCTATCTTGCTGCTGCCTGTCGTCCCGGCTGGGTCTTCCGGGAGTCATCTCTTCGTACTCCTCCAGGGTAAACTCGTCAACCTGCACTACATCCACACGGGCTTCTTCCGCCCGTCGAACCAGGTCGGCTTCCTCCTTGTTGATGATCCCTTTTTCAAGGGCCTGGTCGATTACGAATCGCGGCTGTGTTTTGGGCAGTTCTTTCCTCTTAGCCGCCTTGTGCAGCTTGCGATAGACCGGATCGGCTTCCGTAATCAGGCTCAGGGCTTTCTCATACCGTCCGAGAGCCTCGTTCTCATCATCGGGGATATAGATGCCAGCCGTAAGCCGGTCGCGCTGCTCCCCGGGCTGCTGCATCGCCTGTGCCACTTTGTGCCCGAGAGCGTCTGAAGGTTCGGTACCGATGCGATTCATCCTGGACCAGAGGGCCACCGGTCCGCGGAACAACCAGCTCAGGCCGGGAACGTTGATCTCACGGTAAATCTCGTCGAATGATTCCTGGATACGGGCAAAGGCATACTCCATCGCCCACTCAAAAAAGACGCGGTCATCCCCGCGCTGCCCTTCGGCGTCATACCGGCGCAATGTCGTCGTTGCCAGGTACATCCAGCTGAGAATGTCGGCAAAACGCCCGCTAATCTTTTCCTTGATCTTGAGACCGCCCCCATAAGAACCGAGCGCCAGGTCGGCAAGGAAGGCGAAGCGGGCCGAACTCCAGGCCAACCGCTTGTAGTATCTTGAGGCTAGTCCGCCGACCGGTGTCGTGACCATCGCTCCCCTTGTGAGGCTGAGAATGACCGAACGAGCCCCGTTTTGAACTACATGTCCTATATGCTTCCAAAAAACGTTGTCAAATGCGTTCGCATCGTTACGCGTCAACGCATCGATCTCCTCGTAGGCGTAGGGATGGCAGCGAATGGCGCCCTGCCCGAAGATCATGAGGCTTCGCGTCAGGATATTGGCCCCTTCCACGGTAATGGCGATCGGGGTCGCCGAGTAGGTGGAGGCAAAAATATTCCGCGGGCCCCGCGAGATACCCGCACCGCCCTGGATGTCCATGGCGTCGTTCACTATCTGCCTGCCAAGCTCGGTAAAGTTGTACTTGGCGATAGCCGTAATTACGGAGGGTTTCTCTCCGATGTCGAGCCCCCCGCAGGTGTAGCGGCGCGCCGCTTCCATGAGGTAGTTGAACCCGCCGATACGGGCCATCGGCTCCTCAATACCCTCAAACTTGCCGATATTGATACCGAACTGATGCCGGATGGCAGCATACGCCCCGATAGCACGAGTGGCCACCTTGGCACCGCCCGCGCTCTGTGCCGGCAGTGAAATACCTCGGCCCACGCCGAGCGATTCCATCAGCATGCGCCAGCCGTTGCCGGCCTGTTCTCGTCCCCCGATAATATAGTCGACCGGGATCTCAACATCTTCCCCGTCGATCGGGCAGTTGTAGAATGGTACGCCCATCGGGTCGTGACGACGACCGAGTATAACCCCCTCCGTATCACTGGGAATCAGCGCACACGTAATACCGAGATCCTCGCCCTTGCCGAGCAGGTTATCCGGATCACGCAGTTTAAAGGCCAGGCCGATCACCGTCGAGATGGCCGCCAGCGTAATATACCGCTTCTTGAAATTGAGACGAATTTTGATCTCCCCGTTTTCATCCTTAAACACTTCGCCGCTCGAGGTCATCGAGCCGGCGTCAGAACCGGCGGTGGGCTCGGTAAGTGCAAAACAGGGTATCTCCTCACCGGTGGCCAACCGGGGCAGGTAATGTTCTTTCTGCTCTTTGGTGCCGTAATGCATCAACAGCTCGGCCGGCCCCAGTGAATTGGGGACCATCACGGTAATGGAGAGTGGCCCGCAGCGCGATGCCAGCTTGGAAATGACAGCGCTGTGAGCGGAGGCCGAAAATTCACGACCACCGTATTCCTTCGGGATGATCAGTCCGAAAAAGCGGTGCTCGCGCATGAAATCCCATACTTCCTCGGTAAATCCCTTGCGGACAAACACATCCCAGTCGTTAACCATACTGCAAAGCTCCTCCACCGGTCCATCCAGGAACTCCTGTTCCTCCTTACTCAGATCGGGATAATCTTCATGGGCCAGTTTTTCAAGATCGGGTTTTCCGGAAAAAAGCTCTCCGTCAACCCATACATTGCCCGCTTCAATGGCGGTCCGCTCGGTTTCGGAAATGGTCGGCAGGAAGTTCAGGGCATCCAACAGTTTCATGATGGGCGAGGTTACAAGGGCCCTGCGAACCGGCTTGATATTGAAAATCAGACATAACACCACGTAAGTGCTAATAAGCCATACAGGAGCTCCGGCACCATACAGTGCCACCAGGCCCGAAATGGCCCAGATCCAGAGGGGAGCCCCCATATAGGCGTACAGGATGGCCACTATTAAGCTGACTATTAGTGCACCTGTTGCAAACTCAGAAAAAAATCCAAAATATTCGGCCAGTAATTCCATATTAACAACTCCTCTCATCTTTTCGTTGGTACAATCCGGTTATTGACTTACAGCCGTTCTTACGTGGAAGCCGTCTATAATGTGATCGATCGCCTGGTCGATAAATTCGGACTGCTCGATCCGGGTATCCAGGCGCCGGGTTAACACCACCGACATCACCCCGTGCAATTGGGCCCAAAAAGTGTATGATGCCGTTCGGGGATCCTTCTCCTGCATGATCCCCTTTTTCACGCCCTCTTCGATCGTTTTGGTCAGCAGCTCATACCCTTTGCGGGCCTTTCTGAATTTCTCCTTGGGATAACGGGTCATCTCATCGGAGCTTACCACGTAGATAATTTGGTACTCCCCTGGATTATCCAGCCCGAAATTGACATAGGTCCAGGCCAGTGCCTCCAACCGCTGTACGGGATCAGTGTACCTGGCCGCGGTTTCTGCCAGTTTACTATTGAGTTTCTGTATCGATTCGTCGATAAGCGTGTGGATCAGGTGATCCTTGCTGTCGAAATGCAGGTAGATGCTCGTTGCACTCACCCCGATATTCCGGGCCACTTTCCGCAGGGATAGATTGCGATACCCCTCCTCCAGCAGAAGCTTCCGGCTCGTGCGCACGATCTTTTCACGCAGCGATATTTCCTCTTTTTGATCCATATCTACCAACTTAACAGTGTTAACCTTTACTTATTACCCAAAATTATGATCAAATGCAATACCATCAGATCTTTATTACAGTGAAACGACCTCACCAACATGTTGGGTAGCAGGATGTAAGCGGAATACCGGGAAAATTTTACCGGGATGATTTTTTTATATAAAAGGTTATTTTAAGTCATTGCTTTAGGTTACTATGCAGAATTAGTTATGGCTAAACAATCTATTCTTCGTTTGGGAAATCCCAAACTTCATGAAGTCTCCGTGCCTGTAAAAGAGGACGAAATCCATGAACTCGAACCGGTCGTGAAGCATCTTCGTGATACGCTTCACACCTATCGGAAGGAAGTGGGAGAAGCCCGCGGTATCTCCGCCCCGCAGATCGGCGTGATGAAGCGAATCATCTATATCGAGCTCGACGAACCGAAAGTACTCTACAACCCGGTTCTGTACAAAAAGAGTCATCAGAAGATGCTGATATGGGATGACTGCATGTGTTTCCCCGATCTGCTCGTTCGCGTTAAACGGCATACCAGCTGTACCATCTCGTACCGAGATGAACAGTGGAAGAAAAGACGGGAAAAACTGGAAGGAGAGCTCTCCGAGCTGCTGCAGCATGAATGCGATCACCTGTTTGGCATTCTGGCAACTTCGCGCGCGGCCGACAACCGCTCATTTGCCTGTAAAAGTGAACGGCATCTGCTAAACGGCAGATTCGCTAATGGCTGATTGTTGCCTGCGGCAGTGAAAATACCAGGTATTTAATCGTCCGCCCCTTTTCCAGGTGCTTTCTTTCATAGTAGGTTTTGGTGGTCAGCAGCGGATCCTCCGGCCGTTCGGAATAAATATTTTCCACCCGGTCCATCACATTACACCCCGTTTTCTCCAGTACGTTTTTCGTATACTCCCAGAGTTTATCGCTGTCGGTTTTGAAATGAATACAACCATCCTGCCGTAATACCTGTTGATAAATCCGCAAAAATTTGGGGGAGGTCAGCCGCTTATTCCTGTCACTCCATTTCGGGTAGGGATCGGGGAAGGTAATCCAGATCTCTTCCACCTCACCGGGGGCAAAGTATTCGTCCAGGTGATCAATGTAAATACGCAGAAAGCGGACGTTCGGCAGATCGTGTTCGAGGGCGCGTCTTGCTCCTTTCCACAACCGCGCGCCCTTGATATCAATTCCGATGAAATTCTTGTTGGGATGTCGTTTGGCCAGTGCCAGCGTATACTCCCCCTTTCCGCACGCCAGCTCCAGGGTTATCGGCCGGTCGTGTTCAAAAATTTGCCGGTTCCACCGCCCTTTTGGCTTTTGTTCGCCATCCTCCTGGAAATCGGTGAGTTCCAGCACATGGTCGAACTCCGCGATTTCCGCGAAGCGCTCCAGTTTGTTTTTACCCATAACGATTCGTTCGTTCTATGATTCTGGCTGTAAATATCGCTGCTACCGGCCGGGGTCCGGCGCATTTCAGGGGTTGAGCCGCTGGATAGTCCATTTGTCAGCATCCCGCTCGGAACGGGTATAGAGGATACGATCGTGCAGGCGACCGGTGCGCCCCTGCCAGAATTCGATTCGCCGGTGCCAAAGGGTATAGCCG
>JAWVZC010000271.1:0-5957 GCA_033722415.1 Balneolaceae bacterium
GACTTACAAGGGCTCGTGTACCGCGTACGGGATTCGAACCCGTGCTACCGCCGTGAAAGGGCGGCGTCCTAAACCCCTAGACGAACGCGGCAAAAAATTAGTTACCAATTATTTGTTATTAGTTAATGGGAAAAAGTCCCACCTAATCACTAATAACCGATAACTAATCAGAGGCGACGGGCGGATTCGAACCGCCGTACGAGGTTTTGCAGACCTCTGCCTGACCACTCGGCCACGTCGCCTTAAGCGAAAATTACAGGTATTACGTACCAAATATCAAATATAGCTATGAACAACTGTAATATATTAATTCGGTACTTGTAATTTGGTTTTCATTTTATAAGCACGCCCAGGAGGACTCGAACCTCCAACCTACGGCTTAGAAGGCCGTTGCTCTATCCAGTTGAGCTATGGGCGCCTGTAGTTTATGGAGAACGCTCCTTTACATAGCCCAATCCCGGTATCCCGGGCGAACCTGCGATGTACCTGCCCGGGGTTGGAATCTCGGGATGCTCTATCCAGTTGAGCTACGGACGCTTATTCTGAATGTTGCGTGTAAAACAACTCACTGTTCAACATTCTGTTGTCGGGGAGACAGGATTTGAACCTGCGACCCTTCGCTCCCAAAGCGAATGCGCTACCGGACTGCGCTACTCCCCGTTACCGGGCCAACGTCTAAAATCAGTAATTGAAAGTGTTTAACAGTCTGTCAAAGAAATTGACCTTACCACGATGCAAGGCCGATTTAGAAAGATTTCAAATATAAGGGTCTTTAGAAGCCAAATCAATGTGAAATAACGTCAAAATTTACTCCCGCATAATCGCAGCCAGCTCTCTCAGAAATCCGGTACCATAGGCTGATAACTGAACAAACGCAGCCAGTGCACTAATAATGCCAATCGACACGCTGCCGTTTTTTCGTGCGGAATCTGCAAATATGAGCAGAAAAAACAGCAGGAACGGGATAAGCAGAATGGAAAACAGGGTACTGTTCCAGAAGGGAAGGGCAAACAGGAAGAGGGTTCCCGCCACAAAAAAACTGGGAAGAGTGTGAATAAATTTGATTTCACCAGGGTAAAACCGGCTGATGTTGATTCGTGCGCGTCCGAAGAAGTGGAGCTGCTGAAAAAACTGCAACAGGTTGGTTCGCCGCTTGTGATAGACGTAGGCATCCGGTATCAGGCCGGTGGTGAACCCATTCTCAATAATACGAATGCTGAATTCGATATCTTCGCCCATTCGCGTAATACGGTATCCGCCGGTTTGCCTGTACACCTCCCTGGAGATTCCCATGTTAAAACTTCGGGGATGAAATGTGCCGGCGTGCTGTTTATTTCCCCTTATACCGCCGGTGGTAAACGGGGAGGTCATAACGTAGCTGATCGCTTTCTGAACCGGCGTGAAACTCTTGTGAGCCCGGTCGGGACCTCCATAGGCATCAAGCGGGGTACTGGCGAGGTACCGGTCGACCGTTTCCAGGTAGTGGGAAGGGATCAGGCAGTCGGAATCAAATACTATAAAATAATCACCGCTGGCCCGTTCAAATCCGTAATTCCGACTGAATCCCTGTCCGGAATTTTCCTTGTAGTAGTAGCGGATCTCCAGCTGATCCCGGTAGCGATCCACCACATCTTCGCACCGTTCTTCGGAGCCGTCTTCGATAATCAGAACTTCGAAGTCGGTGTAATCCTGATCGGTGAGCGATTCCAGTAGCTCGTCTACTTCCGAAGGACGATTGTAAACCGGTATGATAATCGAATATCGCATTATTTTCCGTTCTCTTGCGGTGAAATCCGCCCGGAAACTAATCATTATGAAGCACAATTTAATGGGAAATCAGGGTGCAACTCTACGAAATATTTCCGTTCTTTCATTTCAATTATTAGTCGGTACACGTTTCCTGTGGCAGAGACGAAGCGCGGCGATTTCCGGTTTAATGCGGGTGTACGACGTCCCGTCGTCATCCTGAACAGTTGGTTCGACAATGTTCCAGGATAGCGCAAAAACAATGAGCGTTGATTATGACCGTCGGTCTGTCAGCGTGTGGCCTCATCATGCGAACCGGCTTTTGTTGTACGTGCTGGATGAGCGCCAGGAAGTGTGGATGGGGTGCTTACTCCATCAAACCACAGGCGCGAATCACAACCAGATAATGAGCTGGCGTGTGCCGTCAAACATCCTGTTTACGGTGACTCGAGATATATTTGATAATCTGTGATTCCATTAACTGTTGTGGATCTTCACAGGGGATTTGTGTGAAATCCACACTTGGGAAACAGAAAGATTTGGGACTGTTCTTACGCTGCCTGTCCCCGTTTTATCGAACCTTCAACCCGGTTATCCGGTTTTACCTAACCACTAATTAGCTAATTCTCAACCTTAGGATTCCAGATGTTGAAGAAACTACTGCTTTTGCTACTGCTTCCCACAATCAGTTATTCCCAGTCCTTGACCGTTTCTGTCGATAACAGAACCAGCGGCAACCGGTATACGACGTTTGGGCTGCACCAGCACAATGTGACGTTCGCAAACAACGGCATACAATTTCCCGGTTCCGGCCGGCAGTTCGGAGATTATCTCAGTTTTGCCACGCCTGCGGGGTACGGGCATATCGGGGTAATCCAGAACACCGCCCGGGGGGCACAAACCTATCTGCTCAGCACGTTGGGAGACACGTTGTCGTCTTTCGAAACTATTTCGGTAAGTTACGATGATCCCTCCCTGGCGCTGTTCCCGATGCGGAGTGGAGAGGTGTTATTGAGAAACAACATCGCCAATTTTACACTCTATGAGCCGCTGGGAACCATAAAAACCAGTGCGTCTTCCGGCAGCCAGAGCAGGGGCGGAGAGTCAATCTCCGAAGTGGCCGTAGATCCTAGGGGCATAACAGTAGTGCTCTACACTCCTAAAATTAAGCGGGATGGACAGGTCGGGTCCCAGGCACAGCTGCTGGACGATAATAATGCCACGAACAGCATTTTTTACAGTAACAACCGATACCTGAAATATGCCGGGGTGTCTGATGATGGGCAGTTTATCCTGCTGATTACCGCCCGGGAGGGGCGGGATGACCACGTTATGGTTATGGACCGGTTCGGCAATGAGCTGACCTCCATTTCAACGGATGAGGACCTGGTGGCAGGTTACTTTACTGAATCTAGCAGCGAATTGGTCATCCACTCTAATCGCAGGGCGATTGTTTACAAGACCCTGAATGGTGAACGGGTGGGCAGCACCAGTTTTCGTGCCCCGCTGCTCCTGGCCCGTTACTTTTCGGCTGACAACACCATCGTGGGACTCACCGCCAGCAAGGTCGAAAATACCGAGATCTATCGTGACCTGCAGTTTCACGCCATCAACCTGCAGCAGCGGGAGATTGCCCGGCGCGAGCTGGGCGGGGCCATCGGGACAAGCCCAAATATCCCGATGAAGTTCGTGCGAGTTGGTACCGGGCGTTACCGATTTCTGGGTGCCAACAAGATTATCAATCTCCGGGCAACGTTCTGATACCGGCGGATTGCGGGAAGTCGGCTATCTGACTGTTCGAAACAAAAAAAGCCCTGAATAATCAGGGCTTTTTTGTTAAGGTATTAGTTGGTTGTTCAGGGTTGCAAACGGATCAGGCTTTGGCTTCAGAGGGTGATTCCTCCTTGTCATCCGGCTTCTCTTCCGCCTGGTCCTTGGTCTGCTCACCCTTTTCCGTCTCGGATTTCTTGGTAACGTCCGGTTTCTCCCAGTCGAAGGTCAGTCCGTCGCGAGACTTATTCATTTTGATCTTTATACTGGTTCCTTCCGGGTACTCGGCTTCCAGCATCTCTTCCGCAAGCGGGTCTTCCACATATTTCTGGATGGCTCGCTGCAGCGGTCGGGCGCCATACTTCTGGTCGAACCCTTTGTCGGTGATGAAGTCCTTGGCACCTTGTGTAATTTCAACCGAGTAGCCCTGCTCGTTGATCCGTTTGAAGAGATCCTCGCTGAGCAGGTCGATAATCTGGAAGATATCCTCTTTCTCGAGCGGACGGAACGTGATTACGTCATCGATACGATTGAGGAATTCCGGGTTAAACACCTTCTTCAGCGCATCCTGAATGGTCGACTTCATCTTCTCGTAGTCAAAAGTGCTTTCATCGGCACTGAAGCCGATACCTTTGCCGAGATTTCGGATATCACGAGCCCCGATATTGGAGGTCATGATGATAATGGTATTGCGGAAGTCCACCTTTCGTCCCAGGCTGTCGGTAAGTATACCGTCGTCCAGCACCTGCAGCAGGATGTTGAAGACATCCGGGTGTGCTTTCTCGATCTCATCAAGCAGCACGACGCTGTAGGGCTTTCGACGTACCTTCTCGGTAAGGATTCCGCCTTCTTCATAACCCACATATCCAGGTGGGGCACCCACCAGCCGTGATACGGAGAATTTCTCCATATATTCACTCATGTCGATGCGGATAAGGGCATCCTCCTTGTCAAACAGGTAGCGTGCCAGCACTTTGGCCATCTCGGTTTTTCCGACCCCGGTGGGTCCGAGAAAGATGAAGCTGCCGATGGGCCGCGTCGGATCCTTCAACCCGGCGCGCGTACGCTTGATCGCCTTGGTCAGCTTTTCGATGGCCTCGTTCTGGCCGATGATCTGCTCGCCCAGCTTCTCCCGCATCTTCACCAGCTTTTTACTCTCGCTCTGGCTGATTTTATTGACGGGAACGCCACTCATCATCGCCACAACTTCGGCAACATCGTTCTCTTCAACGTCGTATATAATCTCCTCGGCCTCTTTTTCCCACTCTTTCTGGGCCTGTTCCAGCTCTTCCATCAGGCGTTTCTCCTTGTCGCGGAGTCGGGCCGCCTCTTCGAAGCGCTGTTTCTTGACCATCGAGTTTTTCTCGTTGCTGGTTTTCTCAATCTCCTCCTCGAGGTCCACGATATGTTGCGGCACCGTTATATTCGACAGGTGTACGCGGGCACCGGCTTCATCGAGCGCGTCGATCGCCTTGTCCGGCAGAAAGTGATCGGTGACATACCGGTCGGTCAGTTTTACACAGGCTTCAATCGCCTTATCGGAGTATTGAACGCTGTGGTGTTTTTCGTACTTCTTCTTGATTTTTGAGAGAATTTCGATCGTCTCTTCCGGCGAGGTCGGATCCACCATAATTTTCTGGAATCGGCGTTCAAGTGCACCGTCTTTTTCGATATACTGCCGGTATTCATTCAGCGTGGTGGCGCCGATCGCCTGAACTTCACCGCGTGCCAGGGCCGGCTTCAGCATGTTGGATGCGTCGAGGGAACCGCTGGCCCCACCGGCACCGACGATAGTGTGAAGTTCGTCGATAAAGAGAATTACGTTATCAGTTTTTTCGAGTTCGCTCATCACGGCCTTCATACGCTCCTCGAACTGACCGCGATATTTGGTACCGGCTACGAGAGCGGCCAGGTCAAGTGCGATAACCCGCATGTCATAGAGCACCCGGCAGACCTTGCGCTCAACGATCCGGCTGGCCAACCCTTCGGCTATGGCCGTCTTGCCCACACCAGGTTCACCGATAAGCACCGGGTTGTTCTTTTTCCGGCGGCTCAGAACCTGGGCTACTCGTTCGATTTCTTTTTCGCGACCGATGATCGGGTCGAGCTTGCCTTCTTCGGCAAGCGACGTCAGGTCGCGGCCAAAATTGTCTAACACGGGTGTTTTTGATTTTTCCATTTTCTTTTCTCTGGAACTTCCGGAGGATGACTTGCCTCCTTTTGAAGATGACAAACTCGCTGATACGGAGCGAGAGTCACTGGGATCGTCATCGGGTGATGACTTGCCTGATATGATAAGATCAAGTTCTTCACGTACAGCATCGTACGAAACGTTGAACTGCTGCAGAATCTGAGCAGCTATATTTTCATCGTCCCGCAATAGTGATAGCAGTAGGTGTTCAGTGCCAATCGTATCGCTTTTGTATAATTTTGCCTCCAGA
>JAWVZC010000272.1:0-5943 GCA_033722415.1 Balneolaceae bacterium
GTTTTACATTGGGGAACATCTCCCTTACCTTTGGGTTCAATCGAAGTAGAAATTTTCTCAATGAATTTAATCAGCGCCAATTACAGGGATATCGTTGTGGACAGCCTCGTCATGTGTTGTTGCTGTACCCTCCCTGCGGATATTTCACCTGTTAACAGGCGCTGCCTCCACTATGAAATTCTGATCTGATACAGAATACCGATTGTAGCAAAGGCCCTCTTGCCGACAGGTGAGAGGGCCTTTTTTTATTGTCAAAATTTTTAAATCAATCCCAACTTCAATACAACAGTAATCAACGATGGATACGAAATTTGCATACTGGGTACCGAATGTGAGTGGCGGACTCGTCATCACCGATTGGCCCATGAAAACAGACTGGAGCTATGAATACAACAGGGAGCTGGCACAGACGGCCGAGGAGGTCGGTTTTGATTATGCCCTGGCACAGGCCCGTTTTTTCGGCAGTTATAATGCCGAAAAACAGCTGGAGGCCCTGAGCGTGGCGAACGCGCTGGCGGCCAATACCGAAAAGCTGCGCCTGATCGGCGCCGTGCACCCGGGCCAGTGGAAGCCGGGACCGATTGCCAACTTTGTGTCTACTGCAGATCACATCAGCAACGGCCGGTTTCACCTGAATGTCGTCAGCGGCTGGTTCAAGGGTGAGTTCACCCGCTTTGGCGAACCCTGGCTGGATCATGACGAGCGGTATGAACGCAGCGAAGAATTTATCAGGGTACTAAAGGGGCTCTGGACCGAAAAAGAGTTCACGTTTAACGGTCGCTTCTACCAGATCGACCGCGCGCCCTGCGAGCCCAAGCCCGTTTCGCCCCCGGATATTTTTCAGGGTGGAAACTCGCAGCGTGCCCGGCGTATGGCCGCGCGTGTTTCCGACTGGTTCTTTATGAACGGCGGCAGTCTGGAGAAGATCAAGGGGATTATCGACGATGTGAAAGGCTACGCCCGGGAGTTCGGAACCGAGCCGCCGAAATTCGGGGTAAATTCCTTTGTGATCTGCCGTGAGACCGAGAATGAGGCCAAGCAGGTGCTCGAAAACATTATTGAAAATGCCACGGAAGAGGCGGTAGAGGGATTCAAGGAGCAGGTAAAACAGGCCGGCCAATCTTCCCCTGAAGGCGAAGGCATGTGGGCCGATTCCGACTTCAACGACCTGGTGCAATACAACGACGGGTTTAAAACCGGGCTGATCGGCACCAAAGATCAGATCGTGGAGCGGATACGGCAGCTGGATGCCATCGGTGTTGACCTGGTGCTGACCGGGTTCCTGCACTTTACGGATGAGCTGCCGCAGTTCGGCAATCAGATTATCCCCGCGGTACGGGAAGCTGAACCGCTGAAGAACGAGACGGTTCTTGCCTAGCCTTACTGCTTGCCAATATCAGCAATTATCAGACTATCAATAACACTCTAAATCACAATACAACTTGTTATGGACACGGAATTTGCATACTGGATACCCAACATGGCCGGTGGATTTTTAACCACCGAATATCCCCACGAGGACCAGTGGGACTGGGAGTACAACAAAAAGGTGATCGGGCTTGCGGAGGAAGCCGGGCTGAAATACGCCCTGTCGCCGGCCCGCTATTTCAGCAGCCATTCGGCGGATCACTCGCTGGAAGCAATAACCACCGCCGCCGGACTGGCGGAGGCCACCGAAAAAATCCACTTGATCTCGGCTATTCATACCGGTCTGTGGCATCCCGGGCCGGTGGCCAATGCCGTGGTGACCGGGGATCATATTTCGGGGGGGCGCTTTCATATCAATGTCGTCACCGGGTGGTTCAAGAAGGAGTATACCGGATTCGGTGAACCGTGGCTGGAGCACGATGAACGGTATGCCCGCTCCGAAGAATTTATCAGCGTGCTGAAGGGCTTGTGGGAATCGGGCAGAAACGGGGAACCCTTTGAATACAACGGCCGTTTTTACCAAATCTCGGATGCACTGGCCAAACCTGCACCCAAAGGTCAGCCCCTGGTGTTCCAGGCCGGGAATTCGGTGGCTGCACGCAAAACAGCCGCCCGCGTTGCCGATGTGTTTTTCCTGAATGGTAACTATCTAAAGGATGCAAAGGAGATTACAGATTCAGTGAAAAAATATGCCCGTGAATTCGGAACCGAACCACCGCGCTTTGCCATCAACTCGTTCCTGCTGCAGGAAGATACGGAGCAGGAAGCCAAGAAGATCCTGGAGCAGATTATTGACCAGGCTCCCGAAGAGACGCTCAAGGCGTTCAAAGAGCAGGTAAAACAGGCGGGTCAGGCGTCACCCGAGGGCGAAGGCATGTGGGACGACGCCGAACTCCGGGATCTGGTACAGTGGAACAACGGGTTCCGAACGGGCCTGATTGGTACCAAGGAGCAGATTGTGGAGCGTATTCGTCAACTGGATGCCATTGGCATCGATATTGTTCTGTTTTCCTCTCTCAATTATACAGAGAATCTGCCCAGATTCGGGGAGGAACTGCTGCCCCTGGTACGCGAGGCGGAACCAATCCGGGACCCGGCCCGGGTTACAGCCTGAGAAAAATAAGCACGATTTATGAAAGCTATATCTGAACGCTAACACAGAATAAACAGACAAAATATGAGTGATCTACTAGGAATTGCGGGAACACTGTCCAATCCATCCAATACCAGGGCCGCTGTGGAGGTAACCCTGCGGGCGGCGGAAGAGGAGTTTGCGGTTGAAACCGAAATATTACATCTGGCGGAATACGACATCGCGGAAGCAGACGGGCGGAAGCTGGATGAATATACCGGCGACACCGCCGATGCGCTGGAACTAATAATCGACAGCAGGGCGTTTATCATCGGTACGCCAGTCTACCGGGGCAGCTACTCCGGTATTCTTAAAAACCTGCTGGACTTGATTCCGCGCGGCCTGTGGCAGTCGAATGAGGCTCCGCTGGAAGATCGCCCCGTCGGGCTGGTCGCCACGGGTGCCACGGCACACCATTACCTGTCGGTAGCACAGGAGCTGGGACCGCTGCTCTCATTTTTCGGTTCCTATCCGGTGGGCGGCGGCGTGTATGCAGAATCATCCCATTTTGATAATCACAAACTGGTTGACGATGAGGTACGTACCCGGCTGGCTACCCTCGGAAAGGCCACCGTGGAGCTGTCGCGGGCGGTGGACCAAAGCCGGTTTTTATCGTCGCTCGGCCCCCAATTTTAGCAGAAAGCGGTTATATCCATTATGTTACAAGAGGAATCAGCAACTGAAATTGAAACTGTTATGAGTCTGGTGAAAAAGAAAAATGCGGAGGATCTGAAGGCGGTGATGCGCCAGTTTCCCTTTCCGGTAACCGTGGTAACGGCAGCCGTTGGCAAGGAGAAACGGGGTATCACCATCGGGTCGTTTACAAGTCTTTCCATGGATCCGCCGCTGGTTTCGTTTAACCTGGATGCCGAGGCGCAGATGCACGATCTGATCGACAAGATCACCCACTTTGCCGTGCACTTTCCCGGCACCAAGCAGGCGGCCATCTGCGATCACTTTGCCACACCCGATATGACAGGAGAAGAACAGTTCGAGGATATCGATTTTCACCGGAGTAAATATGGTACGCCCGTACTCAACGATGCTGGTGCGGTGATGCAGTGCCGGCTTTATAACCGATTTAAAGCGGGTGATCACACGATCATCGTTGGTGAGGTTGTCGAGATTGATCAGCCCAATGAAGAGGCGAGTATCCTCTATTACGACCGGTCATACCGCTGCATCGGGGATCCGGTCGAATAGGGAGGCGGTACTGCCGGTATCAGGAGTCCTCCTCCTAGATGCCTTCACCCCGGGGCACAATTTCGTTGTTTTCGTTGATGAACCCCTCGATCCGGGCCTGCTGTATCAGTGTGGTTGACAGCAGCTGGTCGATATTCATGGATGAGGAGCGCAGCCACTTGTGTGTGGCCTTGTCTTCCGGGTATTTTTCGATGCATTCCGTGGTATATTCGGTAAATGCCCGTATCTGCTCCAGGATCTCCATAAGCCGGGCCGGGCATTCGCATTCGATCATGTCGGCATGTTTTCGCAATTCCCGTAGCTCTTCTTCACTAACCTGACTTCCGTCCTCTACGGTAATATCCATACAGTACCTCCGTATTACTTTATTCCATTTACCAGAGACCTTTGCCCCCCTCATGTGCCGCATTTGTGTATAGGAGGGGGTTGGGGTGGTCGGAACCGTTGTATTTCAAGGTCTTTGCTGCTTATTCCAAACCGTTTACCGGCAACAGCCACCAGGACTGGATCCGCTGCTGCTTGCCCCTCAACTTTTTGAGTGGCATTTTTTTGAAATTCGTATCTGTCCCGTACCGTTTCATATGTGGTATCTGAAACCAGCACATCCACCGCAAATGTTTTTTTGTGAGCTCCTCCAGCCGGGCGGAGGTATTTACCACATCCCCGAGAACCGTCTGCTGCGTGGTTCTGCCACTGGTAATTTCTCCGACGGCAATCGTTCCCGTATGAATGGCAATACCCGTGTTAATAACCGATTCCACCTGCAGGTAACGGCGCTTGTTTATATCCTGCAGGCAGGTGCGCATGGCGATGGCTGAATTACAGGCCGCCAACGCATGGTTTTCCAGCTCGGTAAAAGCACCAAAATGCGCTAGAAATCCGTCGCCCGTAAAACGGCCGTGTACCCCCTCATTGTTTTCTACCTCTTCTCCAAGTACGGCCAGCACACTATTGGCGAATTCTACCGCGTCTATCGAATCCCGCGCTTCCAGCAGGTTTGTAAAGTTGCGAATATCACAGAACAGTACCGTCGCTTCCGTTTTGTAAGCTTTCATACCCGCTATCGCACCTGATACGGTTTAACGTTATTCAGTAATACTGGTTCAACGGGACGGGACTGATTGGGTGCCCCCCCCCTCACAGTTACTCGTTGTAGCTGTCCGGCAGGTCGTTCTCGTAAAGCACCACATCACCGGCATCGGCAAAATCCCGCAGAATATCATTGGCCTCAAACAGGCTGTTTACCACGCGTATTTTGCCATCATCAAAGCCGGTAAAGAGGATGCCCTCCCGGATCGGTTTTGTTCGTTCCCGCCCGACAAGGATAACCAGGTCGAGACCGGCCCGTCCGATCTGCTGCCCGAATTCATAATTTTTTTGCTCTTCCAGCTCACCCAGTTCAATCATGCCGGGAGTGATAATGATACGTCGACCGCTCTGGAACCCGGACAGAATTTCAACAGCATTCCGGGCGCCCACCGGGTTCGAATTGAACGCATCGTCAATGACGTACAGGTTGTCGTTTCTCTTCAGTTCCAGCCGGTGTTCCACGGGCTCTATTCGGGAAGCCGCCAGTGCCATGGTTCGGGGACGGATATCAAACAGGGTGGCCACCCCTACAGCCAGCAGCATATTCATTACGTTGTGTGCGCCCAGCAGTGAGGTCTGAAACGGTTCCGTTCGGCCATTCAGGTGCAGGGTAAAACGGGTGCCTTCCGGGCCGTATGAGATATCTGACGCCTTAATTTCCCCCTGTTCCAGTCCCACGCGCACAACCTCGATATCATTCCGGAGTTCGGCCATCTTGCGTACACGGGGGTCATCCACGTTGAGAACCGCTGTCCCATTGGGATTGAGCCGCCGAACGACGGTGCTTTTGGTCCGGGCGATCGCGTCCTGCGAACCGAACGTTTCCAGGTGGGCAATACCCACGTTGGTGACTACGGAGATATCAGGCTGCACGATGTCGCACAGCTCGTCGATATTGCCCTCATACCGGGCCCCCATCTCCAGGATCAGCACCTGGTGATGGGCCTTCAGATCGTTATTGATCACTTTGCATATGCCCATCGGGGTATTGTAACTGCCGGGAGTGGAACATACGCGGTAGCGCTCCTGCAGCAGGTCGCGAATCATAAACTTGGTGCTTGTTTTCCCGTAACTGCCGGTTATACCGATCA
>JAWVZC010000273.1:0-5920 GCA_033722415.1 Balneolaceae bacterium
GCGTATGGGCGAGGATACCTCTGCCCGCCACGGGGATAAACGGTTTGGGAATGTCCCGGCCCAGCCGCTCACCGGAACCGGCGGCGGGTATGATCAGTGCTACCGTAAATGTACTCACTGCTACAGAATTAGCATTGCATCTCCAAAGGCAAAGAAGCGGTAATCATTTTCCTTGGCCTCTTCGTACGCCTCCATCATGAAATCGTACCCAGCAAAGGCCGCTCCCAGCATCAGCATGGTTGATTCGGGGCGGTGAAAATTGGTTATGACCGCCTCGGTAATTTTAAAATCATACGGCGGATAGATAAACTTGTCGGTCCACCCGGTGCTCGGTTTTGAAATACCGCTGGCCGTAATGCTGGTTTCGATAGTCCGTGTGGCGGTAGTTCCGCACGCCACTACTTTCTTATCCTTGCTCTGAAGGGCATCATTTATTTTGGCCGAGGTCTCCTCTGAAATGAAATAATTTTCGGAGTCCATACGGTGCTTGGTCAGGTCTTCCACTTCAACGGGTCGGAAAGTCCCCCACCCGATGTGCAGGGTAATCGGCAGCAGTTCCACGCCCTTCTTCTCCAGTTTTTCAACCAGTTCGCGGGTGAAATGCATGGCGGCAAACGGAGCGGCTACCGCACCGCGCTCCTTGGCAAAGATACTCTGGTACTGTTCCTTGTCTTTCTCCACGGGGTCCCGCTCGATATAGGGTGGAAGCGGCATCTCCCCGATCTCGTCCAGCCGGGTATAAAGCTCCTCGTTAGTGCCCTCGAAAAGGAATCGGATGGTACGTCCACGAGAGGTCGTGTTGTCGATTACTTCCGCCATCAGGTCTTCCCCGAAATACAACTTGTTGCCGATGCGTATTTTTCGGGCGGGCTCTACCAGCACATCCCACAACTTGTTTTCCGGCATCAGTTCACGCAGCAGGAACACTTCAATATCCGCTTCTGTTTTCTCCTTTTTTCCTTTCAGCCGGGCGGGAAAGACCTTGGTGTTGTTATAGATCAGTACATCGCCTTTATTTAAATACTTGTGAATATCGGCAAAGGTTTCATGGGTAATCGACTGGTCTTCCCGGTTTAACACCATGAGCTTCGCCGCATCTCTCGGTTCCACCGGCTCCTCGGGAACGTTAAAATCATCAGTTTCAAATTTAAAATCAGTTAACTTCATTATTTACAAGCGGACTTTTATTTGAGTTGTATTACCGTTATCTTCGGTAGATTCAAAGCCTACAAATATACTCCATTTTATTTGCCAGGACAAGTATTGTATTACGCCACGGAGGTGTGCCAGAGTGGTCGAATGGGGCGGTCTCGAAAACCGTTGAGCCGCTTTGCGGTTCCGGGGGTTCGAATCCCTCCACCTCCGCTTCACGGGCTCACAGCTCACTGTGCGTCCGGAAATCAATTCAACACAGCGGGTTACGTTTAATTCAATGCCAATACTTCTCCCGGTTGGCGATGTGGCCACTTCCTGCCTGCTACTCCATCCGACTTTCATGATCCATCCCTTTGCAGGCAAGAGGCCGATTACAAACCGTGTTAACCATGGAGCTCAAAAACCCAACCTGCCTTTTTGGGGTGTATTCTAGGTTCTAATATGTTGGACAGCTTCCCGAATCTTGCTGTTTTAACATGAACTCGGGATAAGGAATGTACCAATACAGGAATGATAAGCGGCTGTATACCGGCCTTTGAAATGTTTGTTAGTACAGTGACCGGAGCCGGAGCGTTACAAAAACCATTTCTGTTTGAGATCCGCGCCTCCCGGCGGATCGAGTTAACTGGTTTTAGCGCAGGCGGAGGGTACGCGACAAAAATTCCATCAGGCGGCAATTTTTTTGATTCGTTTTTTCATCGGTGAAAAAATGAACACTACCGAAAATGGGTCCCCAAAGATGATAAAAGCGGTATGCCCAATACTTCTTATCCCGAGCTAACGTTGTTTTAAAAAAAATCCGGACCGGGCGCTGCCACCGAAAACCCATGGCAGGAAAAAAGGAGGGCCGGGCTTCTGTTCATTCGTGATTTTTTAGATCTGCTTGGTTATACTGTTGAAAAACGGATCTGTCTATGAGTTCCCCACAAACGATCAGCGAAGAGCGGAAGAAGCATGAAGTAGGTTATTTTGAACGCCTGCCCACCCACGTGCGGGACCTTCGCGATACGGCCCCAGACCTGTTTGAAGATATCAGTAACACCGACTGGTCATCCCTTTCCTGGGATGACGTGAATCGTCCCTATAAAGTAGACAAATGGGCGGAAGGCAAAAAACTATGGGAGCAGGAGCATGACGAGCGGATGCCGGTCAAAGAGGGGTGGAAGCACTTCAACCGCTCCTTTCACCAGCTTTTCATCAAGGACGTACCGCGGGAAAAACAGCAAACAAGAGCGGAGATCTGGAACTCTTTGATGCGAATGGATATTCGCGGTGCTACCGAGGCGCTTGAAGACCTGGTGCATCTGCTGGTCTGGAACAAAGTCCACCGCGTGGAGGATGCCATCTGGGATCCCCGGGGTAAACGCGCCTTATTTGAGGACCTGGACGTAACCCAACCGGAAGTCCTGTTTCTGGGAGCCGCCGACGGGTACGAAGCGATGCAGCTGCTGGCCCAGTATCCCGGCGGACATGCCGTGCTGGTGGATTATGACGAGTTTTGTAAAACCGACCGTTTCGGCAAATTCCCGGAACACTACCCGTTCCTGGGAAAAAATCCTTCCACCGGCAACCAGAAAGTGTGGTACCGGGATGAAATGAATATAGATTTTGTCGTTGAGGATATTCGGAATCTCAAATACGGGCGTGAATTCGATATTGTTGTCAGTATCGGGCTGATTGAGCACTTTCCTGACGAGTATAAACATGAGGCCTTTGAGATGCACCGGTGTTTCCTGAAACCGGGGGGTTATGCTATCCTTACCACCCCGCGCAACCAGTTGCGCAGCCGGGCTTTCTACACCGTGATGAGCGACTACATGAATTACGGCTACCGGGAATTGATGGATATCTACCAGATGGGACTTTACGCCTGGGAACATGGATTTAACATCCTTAGAGCGGGATATATCAAGGCTCACAACGGGCTAATATGTAACATTCGATAGCCAGCAGGCTGCAGCCACCGGATCGTATCTCCCCTGCTGCGATGGCCGGAACCGCACAAAAAATCACAAGGTGATTCCCCTGCTCACCTGCCTTAACCGGTGCAAGGGGTACCATAGCATGCTGCATATACCGGCTATATTCCGACGCTCCCGACTGATCAATTATTGCTTTACTTTTTGTTCTTGCGATTTCCGTCGCAATATTTCACCAGTTCTTTCACACTTCCATCAGCCTGCGTGTACCTTTTCGGACAGCGATTCACCGGGGTCTCCAAGGTGGCGATCCACTGATTCCAGGATATACTCCTCATCGAGTGGCTTTTTAATAAATTCGATGATTTCCTCTTTCCGGATCTCCCGCATAATCCAGTCGCTTACTTCGGAAGAGACATAGATAACCGGTACCTGATCGGCCGAAGGTATTTTTCTTATCTCCTCAAGGAGCTCAAACCCGTTCATTTCGGGCATGTTAATATCCGATATAATTAGGTGTGGTTTCTGTTTTTCGATACACTTCAGCATGTGTTCCCCTTCATTGAAGGTTTGCACCTGGTACCCCTTATTTTCGAGGACGCATCGAAGGTAGATATTGTGCCACTCACTGTCATCGATTACAAATACTGATCGCTTTCTGTTTTTGCTCATCACTACGTTAGCTGGTTACTGTTATTTTATGATTGCCAAAACCTCGAAAAACCTTTATGCTACCTGTACCCGCATGACCCGGGAATAGGGCCCGGCCGGTAGTTCACAAGTTCCTTTTAGTCGCCTGTCAGGTAGTTGGCAGTTGTACCCTGTTGTTTTTGTTAATTGCCAAATCGCCATTCTGTTGCTTGTTGACTTAGTATCCGGGTACCACGGATTCTAATCTCATTTTCGCGTGTTATAGTCCAAAGGCCGGTTGTACATCACGAAATACCTCGTCTTCTCCCACAATGGCCTCCAGTGCCTGCAGATCCCGCTCGGATTGCAGCCAGTCATATCCCGGTGCTGTTACGATCTCAAACAGCCCCAGTATCGGGTCGACCGCAATTTCAATCTTGAAAAGCGAAATATTGTCATCAAGAACCTCGACAAACTTTTGAGCATTTTGATAGTTTTTAAATGAACCGAACTGGTAACGGTAACTCATTTCTGTAACGGCGGTATCACCGGGTGCCACTGTTTGTATGCCAAAAGGTGTATTACCCGTTATTTCCAAATAACGGCGATAAAACTGCTCGGCCTGTTCCCGGCCGCTGTAAAGGGTGCTTCCGATCTGTATTAGACCTTTCCGTTGGTCGTAGTAGAGCGATAGTGATTCCCGCAGCGCGGGCTGATCCCGCTCAATCAGGGAAAGCGCCTGCGAAAGTGTATCGGAGTAGTTAATGACCACGTAATGCTGAAGCGAATCATCGATTGCGGGCTCCTCCGGCTCCGGGCCCCCGGGATGAAGGGTGAAGGCTGCGGAGGTATCTGCTTTGAATTCCAGCCGTTCATCGAGTACTATTTCAAGGGTATCCGGCCGGATTTCCCGAATCTCGCGGTTCCCCCGCGTATCGGCAATCCACACCTTGTACCGTCCCGGGGGCAGATTGTCGATCAGGAAGTCGCCGGTAAAATAGGTGTGCACGATTCCCTCGTTTCGCCCGCCTATTTTTTCATAAGCCACGGTGTGGCGGTACAACGAGGTGTAGGCCGCCGTATCCGGGTAGGTTACCGTGCCGAGGATTTTGTACGGATTCGTGATACCGTCTCCCGAAGCACCGGCTGCGCTGCTCCCGGAGCCTGCTATACCGGAACTGCCGTTAAAGGAGTTGCGTCCCGCAGGTCCCCGTCGGAATTCCCCCCCTCGCTCTTGCGGTGTCAGTCGTTTTGGAAAGTTATACTTAAGCGAAAAACTGATACTGTTAGAACGGTATACCTGGCTGTTGGAGATGTTTCCCTGCAACTCCAGGGCAAACGCGCTTCCCAGCGGGGTGGAAACCGTGGTATTTGCCGAGGAAAAAAGCCCCGTGTCGTTATCGCGATTGGCCTGGAGCTGCATCTGGATACTGATATCCGACTGCGGAACCTGGTATGCCAGGTTCAACCCCGCACCGCGGGTAATCAGATTTGAGGGGGTGTAATAGGGCACCCCGGAGAGCCTGCTAACCGATGCATGCCCGTAGGAACCCGAGACGACCGGAGTTATCGAAAAATCACCAACGGTCTGAGGCCACAGGTATAACGACACGCCCCCTTTATAAGCCAGTACATTATCCGTAAAATACCGGCCGCGTCCGCTTATGGCGGTTCTGAGTAGACCGTTCAGCCAGGTATCCTCCCGATAAAGCGTACCCTCCAGCTCTTTTATTCCCCGGTCGATACCGGTATTGGTTAAAACCGGCTGGAACTGTAGCTCAAGACTGCTGAAACTCAGGCTGTCATAATGGGAGATACCAGCCGCCGCGTAGGGAAACGCATCCCCGGAACGGTATTGAACTCCGCCGCCGGCTCGGGCCTGCATCTGTTGATTTGGAAAGGTATGAGCAAAGCTGTAATCCGCCTGGTACAACCGGCCGAAAAGATCCCGGTCGTTTACGGTGGATTCCACCAACAGCCGGGAAAAATTCAGGCTGTGAACGTTGCGGGTGGTATTTCCCCATTCCGCCCCGATTCCCAAACGGGTTACCCGGTTGTTGAAATTGTCATCCTCGTGGGAGCCGTGAGCCACCACAGAAAAACTCTCCCTGTTCCGGTAGCGCTGCCGCAGATCCCGCCGCAGTGAATCGGGAAACATGGCAGGGTACTGCCCATACATCTGTTTTTGCTGCTGGTAGGTGAGATATCCCATCTCA
>JAWVZC010000274.1:0-5919 GCA_033722415.1 Balneolaceae bacterium
ATGAAGGCGCCGATCCTCTGCTTCTACGGCCCTCCGGGCGTCGGTAAAACCTCGCTCGGCAAGTCGATAGCCCGGGCGTTGAACCGGAATTTTGAACGATTCAGCCTGGGTGGGATCCACGATGAAGCTGAGATCAGGGGACACCGCCGCACCTATATCGGGGCGCTGCCGGGCCGTATCATCCGGGCTATGAAAAAGGCGGGCAAGAGCAACCCGGTCATGATGCTCGATGAGATTGACAAGATCGGATCAGACTATCGCGGCGACCCCACTTCCGCCCTGCTGGAAGTGCTTGACCCGGAACAGAATGACTCCTTCGCCGACAATTACCTGGAGCTGGAGTACGATCTTTCCAAGGTGTTGTTCATTGCCACAGCCAACTCCCTAGAGACCATTCCGGCACCGCTGCGCGACCGTATGGAGATCATCAATATCAGCGGGTACACGCAGGAGGAGAAGTCCGAAATCGCAAAACAGCACCTGATTCCCAAGCAGATCAAGGAGAACGGGCTTACCGAAGACCAAATTAAGATAACCCACCAGGGTCTGCAAAAAATTATCGATGAATACACCCGTGAATCGGGCGTTCGAACGCTCGAGCGCCAGATCGCTTCGGTTTGCCGCGGTGTGGCCGCCAAAATTGCCACCGGGGAAGACAAAGAGTACAAAGTCGGGGTGAATGAAGTGGAAGAGTACCTCGGCAAGCGAAAATACTTTTCTGAAGTGGCCGAACGAACCACCGTACCCGGTGTGGCTACCGGTCTGGCATGGACCCCATACGGTGGTGATATCCTGTTTATCGAGGCCAGCGTCTCGAAAGGCAACGGCAAGCTTCATATTACCGGACAGCTGGGAGATGTAATGAAAGAATCGGCCATGCTGGCAATGTCGTATCTACGGGCTCACTCCGAAGAGCTGGGCATCCCGGAGGAAGCTTTCAAGTATTGGGACCTGCATATCCACGTCCCCAAGGGTGCGGTACCGAAAGACGGTCCCTCGGCGGGTGTTTCCATATTCTCTGCCGTTGCCTCCATCTTTACCCAGCGCAAGGTGAAGGGGACCCTGGCAATGACCGGCGAAATCACCCTTCGCGGACTGGTACTCCCGGTGGGTGGCATCAAGGAAAAGGTGCTGGCCGCCAAGCGATCCGGCATCGATAAGGTATTGCTGCCCAAGAAAAATGAGAAGGATGTCGCCGAAATCGAGGAGGACGTCATCGGAAACCTCGAAGTGCAGTACCTTGAACGCATGGATCCGCTGCTGGGTATCGTGCTCGAAGATGAACCGGTCATGGATCCCAAAGAGCGATTTAGGGTCTCTGAAGAGTATAAATCCAGGAACGGCTCCAAAGAGGCAGCCAAAGACTCTACCCAAGAGACCATTGTCATGGAGTAAACACCTTGGCACAGTCTAGTACCACCAGGCGCCCCGGCTTTCGGCCGGGGCGCCTTTTTTTTGACCTCTTATGCATGAACATCTCATTGGTGGACTATTCGTCCCGAGACACTCCGTTATATTCTCCGGTATTCTGCCAATAGTTCTGCTGCCCCAATCCTGTCTCCTACAATGATACATCTTCGGTTGGTATGGCCTGATTGCAGGTGCATACCTATCAAAAATCAAAAAGTAGAGTCCATAACCAAGTACCAGGGTATCAGGAACGTAGAACTTGATCCAGTAGCGGCGTAGTCTCGAACACTTTAAGGTGCGTTCCGGGACTAATCCGGATGTCTCACCAAGAAATTTGTTCCTCAGTAAGACAAAGCGGACAAATCCGCATAGACATTCTATCCTGGACGTTGAGCAGGGTATTTCCGCTTCAACACCAGTGAGGGGGTAATTTCGCAGCCCATTACACCCTGGTATACCCTTTTCGAGATTTCATTCAATGGAACTCATTCTATATAAATGCATTGCAAGAAATCTAACATAACTTCAGTTCGATATAAAAACAGGCACTGATTGTTAGATTTATTACGGATCACTGCCTCCATATCACGGATGAGATCTCTCCACTCCCTCCCGAAACCCGCGGGATTCCGGTCGAGATGACGCCAACGGTTGGGTTAAAGGATAAACCATTCCCCAACGGCGTCATTTCGAGGGCAGGAACACGCTGTTTGTGTTCCGAAGGTGAGAACTCTCATCCACTTTTCGTTGCTTATAATCAATGCGTTTAGTGGTTGAATTAGATGGCAACAACCCATGGAAGGCCCTCTGCGTCATCCCGGACCCCGATCCGGGATCTGGTGGTGGCAGTGAGCGTTGATTTGTTGCGAGCCGAGCTCAACGGCAGCGGCCTTGCAAGATCCTGGAACACGTTCAGGATGACATACAGACTACTTTTTTAACCGTTAAACGGGTTATATTCAGTAAGCTTCGGTACGTCCTTATGTCGAACTCATGTCAACATTATTTTCGTGAGAAATGCAGGGTAGGAACCCCTTACGGATGAATAGATTTCTCGGCGAGAACTCCGGACTAACGGGAGTGTCCAGCTATCATTTTCGTCCGCAACAGGTTTTTGAAAAACTGTGCAATCAGCCGAAGCATCTTCCCACCCCGGTTGTGTTTTCTGCAAAACGGGAGCTGTTATTCAGCCGGTCGAGTCGTCACCCGATGTTTACCTGGAATTGAAGTACCCAACAAGCCGGGAATGAACCGGCAGACCGAATCCACCCGGCGGAGCGTCACGTGTCCCCCCCTACATACCGCTCCTGACAGGTTTTTTCTAATTTTCAATTAATTTTGAAAATTTTGGAACGTTTGAATATTTAGCCGAGTTCTTGAGTGTGATTTAGTTGGTGCCGAGAATAAAATGCTAAATCAATCACAAACCCATGGAACTAACATCATTGTCATTCGGTGAATATTCGCTGGTATACAACATGCTGTCGTTTACCATCGCGACCATGCTGGCCGCCGGACTTTTCTTTATCCTTGCACAGCACCGGGTGATCCCCAAGTATCGCATTTCGCTGATTGTATCCACCCTGGTTGTGGGAATCGCCGCGTATCACTATTTCAGAATAGCCGGTAGCTGGGCCGATGCCTTTACCATCACGGAAGCCGGCAACTACATGGCGAGCGGTAAACCCTTTAATGACGCCTACCGCTACGTCGACTGGCTGCTGACCGTGCCGCTGCTGCTGGTTGAACTGGTCTTGGTTCTCAATCTCCCAAAAAACAAAACCGGTCCCCTCCTCACGAAACTGGTCATTGCGGCCGCCCTTATGATCGGTCTGGGTTATCCCGGAGAACTCTTTAGTGCAGACAGCATGTTCTCAGAACGAGGATTCTGGGGCCTCCTAAGCACCGTTCCCTTTGTCTATATACTCTGGGTACTCTTCTCCCAACTCGGAGAGGCAATGCAGGATCAGCCGGAAAATGTCCGGATTCTTTTCCGAAATATTCGACTCCTGCTGCTTTTTACCTGGGGGTTCTACCCGATCGTGTATATGGCCCCATTCTTTGGGCTCACGGGCTCGACATCAATTGTGACCATCCAGGTGGGATAAACGATTGCCGATATTCTTGCAAAAGCCGGGTACGGCGTAATGATCTACGCTATTGCCAGAGAGAAATCACTTGCCGAAGGATATCGCGTTGAACAAGCGTATGCAACCAAGCTCTCTACCTGCTAACGATTACTACCAATTGTGGCTTACCAGGTACCCATCGTGTGATGCGATGGGTATTCCTTTTTATACCTGTGCCGGTTCATGAGAAAACTATCTCCCATACCTGACAGTGTAGCTGTCATCGCGGCAACAGCTGCGATCATTCTCCAATGGATCTCTCCGGAAACCGTCGAGCTGCTGCGGTACCCGGTTCTTGCTATAGTTGTGCTGTTTATCGGTATTCCACATGGTTCCCTGGACCACTATGTTACTGCCCGCCTCTATGACCTGCCCTTTACAATAGCCGGTCAGCTTGGTTTCTACCTCTATTACCTGGTGATGGTGTTACTGATGAGCGGAATTTGGCTCTATAACGACCTGCTGGGGTTCCTGTTCTTTTCGGTAATCTCGATGTATCATTTCGGGCAGGCCGACCTGCGCCATCTGAATATACCCCGGCGTTTCAAGGCTGGGTTGTACCTCTCCAGGGGGACCATGATCCTGGGGCTCATCGTATTCAGCCACATCGACTACACCGCCCCGGTACTTGCTGAAATTACGAGCCGGCCGATATTGGAGTCTCCATTCGTTTTCGCCAATCACAAGCTTCTTGCTTTTGCGGCCTTCATTCAGTACCTCCTGTTTCAGGGGATCCTGTTGCTGGTTTACTCCCGGCAAATATCCACACCCGTTTACTATACGATGGGTGATGCCCTCCTGGTTTCTTCCCTGTTCCTGCTTGTTGACCCGATCCTCGCTTTTGCGGTTTATTTTGGAGCCTGGCACTCCCTGGGTCACTTCAGGGAGATGCATGATTTTTTCAGATCCACAGGCCCTCCAATGAGCATGTTGGAACTCGGGGTCAAGGCAACTCCATTTACCCTTCTCACGCTGATCGGACTCTGGATTATCTACCGGAGCAACGAGGCGTTCGGGCTGGAACTGGAAATGGTTTCACTATTTTTTATTCTGATCAGCGTTCTTACACTCCCCCACATGCTGATTGTCGAGACAATGTTTTCGCATCAGCTCGAAGAGGATATGCAGACACGCAAGCCTGAATCATTTAGCTATTAAATTCATTGTTTGTTATGAGTAGGGAATCAAGTGCAATGAAACCAAGAAAATGATGGAAGATCAGCTATCAGGAAAGAAGATCGCCATTTTGTCAACCGACGGTGTTGAGGAGATCGAGCTTACCAACCCCCGGCAGGCCCTGCACCAGGCAGGGGCCAAAACACATCTCGTGGCCCCGAAAAAAAGAACTATTCGGGCATGGAACAAGGATAATTGGAGCGATACCTACGAAGTGGATATCCATGTCAAATCTGCCGATGCGGCTGACTATGACGGGCTGTTGTTGCCCGGAGGAGTAATCAACCCGGATCGACTGCGTACCAATATCAAAGCCGTGGAGTTTGTCACCCGCTTTCTTCATGCTGGCAAGCCGATTGCCGCCATCTGCCACGGACCTCAACTACTGATTGAAACCAAGGAGCTTGACGGTAAAACAATGACCTCCTATCGATCAATTAAAACCGACCTGGTTAATGCGGGGGCCCGCTGGGTCGACGAAGAGGTGGTCGTTGACAAGGGACTAACCACCAGTCGGCATCCCGATGACCTGCCGGCATTCAACGAAAAAATGATCGAGGAGTACCGCGAGGGCATCCACGAGGATCTGGCACCCAATTAGTGAGGAAATTCTCCCGATCCTGGTAATCCCGTTTGCGAAAAACAGCAGGTTATTAATATGAATATGGGCAGCAGTTCCCATGTGGGGAGTGCTGCCCTTTCATATTTAGAATCTTACGCCCCGCGGGTGGGATGCGGCTGCAGGGAGGTCAGGTCCTCGATGCGCACCGGTTCGCCCGACTCGATACTCTTGCGGGCGGCTATCCCGATCAGGATCGACATCGCCCCGTCGCGGATCCCGGCCGCATGCTCCAGCGGATCGGCCATATCCGGGTCCCGGAAAATCTGGTTCTGCAGCCGCACGTCCCCACCCCCGTGACCGCCGCTCTCCTGGAACACCTTGATCTGCTCATGCTCCCGGGCAAAGTTGTCCATCACCATGATCTCCTCGTAATTCGTGGCTTTATCGATCTCCTCCTGCGACATCTCCTGGGCGTGCAGCTCCGCTTGGTTCACCTTCTCCCGGGCCCGCCACGGAATCCCGTGCCAGGCGTCAATGCGACCCTCAAAGCCGTTGAAGGCGATCTTCATCCCCTCATACGGCGAATAGGTCGTCAGCGAGTAGGTCACCTGCACATCGTTGGCATAGCGTATTTGCACCGAC
>JAWVZC010000275.1:0-5907 GCA_033722415.1 Balneolaceae bacterium
AACAATACCTTTGGCAGATTCCATATCCAGATAAGTGTGACATTACGATTCCGTGACCATACCCTGTTCGGCTTCCATTCTGGCAGGTACAGCCGGATCAGTATAATGCAGAATGTGCAATTCAAAAAAAATTATTTAACGCGTTTAGCGGTTAGGTTAGATGGCAACAAACCAGGGAATGCCCTTTGCGTCATCCCGGATTCCGACGGCTGTCGGAAATCTCGCGGTGACCCTGGCCGTTGAGCTGTTGCGGGCCGAGCTAAACGGCAGCAGCCTTGCGAGATCCTGAAACAAGGTCAGGATGACATAAAGGCTACTTTTTTGACCGCTGAACGAGGTATTTAGGGTATTACTGGAGTCCAATTATGCCATTGTAGGATCCTGGTTGTAAAAATCAGCTCATAATTACCTGACACCAGGTCTTTATAATTGGAATGACCAAAACCCCGCCGGTGATCGGGACTAGCGAACAAGCACCTGCAACAGTCACCAGAAAATTCCAGATATTGGACTTCCTAAGCCTCCAATCGGGTTTTTGGGTACCCGAACCGGGTGATGCTACCGCGATCCCCCGCCGGGATGTTCCGGACTGGGTCCGCCTGGATCTACCGGTCGTATCCTTCCGGCCTATGAATTTGTGTTCGCCGGTTAGTTGTTTGTTACTGGTTTTTAGTTTTCTGGAAAAACAAATAACTAATTCCTGATGACAAGTACCCAATAACTAAGTTACCGCCAGTGACTTTTTGAGGATGCCCCTTTTGAACCCGGCACTTCTTTTCTACCAGAATCAGGTTGACAGCCAGAATATATTTTCGGTGGTATATGGAAGGAAATGCATCGGGGACCATCCGATCGAGGAAATCTATAACACGGATAGATATATATGTGTTGACAACACGTTTGTAGATACGGATATTACATGTTGTAAACACATATTAACAAATCAGATGATTGCCATGGAAACGGTGCACAAAAAACCACTCAAGATTATAGCGATACAGGGAAGTATCCGCGAAAATAACTACACATCAAAGGCGCTTTCCATCCTCTCTGAGGCCGCCGGGAGAGTGCCCGGATTGGCGTTTGAAATCGTCGATCCCAGGAACCTGGTACTGCCCCTGCCGGGAGAACAGCAAACGGAGGACGTATCGTTGGTGCAACAGAAGGTAGAAGACGCAGACGGGGTGATCCTGGCGACGCCCGAGTATCACGGAAGTTACTCCAGCGTGATGAAGCTGGTGATCGACAACCTTGGATTTCCTTCCGTGCTGCAGGATAAACCCACGGCCCTTCTGGGGGTTGCCGCAGGCAGAATAGGCGCCATTAAGGCACTGGAGCATCTCCGAAGCGTGGCTTCCCATGTCGGTGCCATTGTGTTGCCGGAAGTCGTTTCCATTGCACGGGTGAGAGATCAGTTTGATGAACATGATCACCTGAAAAATGAAGAGCTCCGAAATCTGTTAACCGGATTGCTGGGCCAGCTCATCAGGTACCTGAGCAAGACTGAACGGGCAGCCGCAGCGATCTGTGAATACAGTAAAAACTGAATTTAGGTAATCGCTTTTGTACCATCTCTTGTTGAAACGAGAGAATTTGGCGAAGAGGCCTGACCTTCTCCACCCAGGACCGAAAATAAAATCAGCGTACCATGGCCCGGACTATCCACGATCGCGTTAAGCAGGAAACCTTTGAACATCCTCGCCAGGAAGCTTTGATCAATCTGCTGGTCACCTCCGGCCATTACCGGCAAATTCTAAATGACATTTGCCGGCAGTTCGATATCACTCACGATCAATACAATGTGCATCGTATCCTGAAAGGGGTTCATCCCGAGGGACATCCGCGTAACGAGATTATCGAACGGATGATCGAGCGAACCCCGGATGTGACCCGCCTGCTGGATCGCCTGGCCCGAAAGGACCTGGTGTGCCGAACCAAATCGGAAGTGGATCTCCGACTGTCGATCGCCAAAATCACCGAAAAGGGAATTGAGCTCCTGGAACAGATCGATCCCGAAATAAACAGCGCATCGCGAAAGTTCGTGAAGGGTGTCTCGGAAGCTGACCTGAAACAGTTTTCGGAATTCTGCAACGACATGCTGGCCAATGTTACCGACTAAAGGAGGGGGACTCTGCCAGCTCCGTTAGCGGGTACTCCATGAATGTCCTCCCGAACTTCATACCCGAGGCCAGGATATCTAGATCGGCCAGACATCTAAAAACGGACGGGGCGGGATGGGGAGAATATCGCGATGGTCAACAAACAGGTACTTTAATAAACAGGATGGTACAGAATACATTGAGAGAGTACTTTTAAATGTGCTTCATCACAGAAACAGCTGAAAAAAGTTCGTGCTGTCGGTAAAACGGGTAGTGTTTATCTAAAGTGAATACCGGTATCGAATAAAGCTGGAATTAATGCCCATAAGGGGCGCTCTATGCTTATTGAAATCGTTGCAGCAGATAGGTGATTTTTTCTGGTTCGCTTTTTGACCGGGGATAGATCAAAACCGCCTTCCAGGCATCTTCTGACATCTTTGTACAGACAAATGAGTTGTTAACATTTTTCCAGGGACTAAATTCGATCTTGCCTTTATCAAAGGCGGCAGCCTTCCACACAAATTCACCAGATTCAAATGTGATGCCATTGTCAGATAGCCGAATTTCTCCGACCGAATTTTGTTCTGTCATGGCCGAATCTCTGAATGTATGAAAACGGATGGTATTGTCATTAATGAATTCATACTTCTCGTAAAAAAGTTCCGATTCACCGCCACCGTTGCCGAGTCAGGTTCCGGTTACCCATGCAAGACTTTGAAATTCTTCTGTCGTAACTTTAACTAATTCATCTGATGAGGTGTTGGATTGTGAGTTAACTGTAAAGGTTGCTAGAAGTAAAAAGATTGTAAGCAACAGAAAACGCATAGTATGGCATATTTGAGGATTGGTTTAAGTATTCCGCAGCGATTTTAACATCCGTTTGGCATTTTCATTATAGGGGTTAAGTTCCAGTGACTTTTCGTAATTGGAAATTGCTTTTTGAGTAATCCCGGCAGTCTTGTAGGCTTCGCCCAGATTGTCATTGGCATTAAAGGGTTTCGGAAGCTCCTCGGTGTATAGTTTAAAAACAGCAATGGCTGTTCGGGTTTGCCCACACTTTGTAGGTAATAATCCAGTCCATTAAGTCCTAGTTTACTAACCGACAGGTAATTTGGGTTTTCTTTTTCTCTATCACGGTATTTCTGTAATAATGGTCCGTACATTCATATGAGATGTTTATTAATTAAAAGTAAGTTACTTTTCTATGGCTGCTAATTGTCGGTATTGTAGAAAGGACGGCCGGTATATGATTTGTGGATAATTTTCCATTCATCGCCTAGTTTAAGCAACAAAAAGAAATCACAATACACGCCACTGCCGGGTATCACGAGTTCAACTTTAGCTATAGCGGCATCGCGCTCACGGTCAATGGAAATAATTCTGCCGGTGTGTTCTTTTTTATTTTCTGTTTCAGCTGCGATGTACTCTTGTCCATCCCATTCCCTGAGGCTGTCCTTCCCGACTACTGTATACAAGTTGAAGTCGGGGTGGAACGCTTTTTCTAAACGTTCTCGGTCTGCATCAGCTGTACCTTCGATGTAATTTATCAATGTTTCCTGAATAAGTTCTAGATCGGATTGCGCAAATGCAGTAAAACCAACAGTGCAAAAGAGTATCGTAAGAAGTAGTTTTTTTCATGGTTTTAGTAATTAATACAGTTATGATTGGTGGTAGTGTTGTGCAAGTTAAGATCTAAAAAGTGGTTAATTCACATTTCTAACATTTCAGCATCACGTGGTTAGAACCTCATATGCCTGGTGTCATGCTTATATTAGATTCATGAGAACACCTGCTATTAGGATAGTTTGCACGCTACAGCTGCTCCCATGTTGCGAAAATTGGCAGGCTGGCTTTGAAGTTGGTATATACCAAATTATTTCGTGATGTAGTCAACTATGAGATAAACAAAAAAGGAGTGAGGGCTTCCACCGCCACCCCTCCTCAGGGAACAGCTCTGGTGACAGCGAAAAACTGGCTGCCAAACCAGTATCTGAATTTCACCATGAATACATTGGTCGGTTCGGTATCCAAAAGACGCCGGGTATCGCGCCGAAACTGCATATCTTACTGTAGGGTTTCTGCCGACCGATCTTGCTGCCATACCAGGTAGAAGATGGATCCGGGCTGGTACTCCCATCGGAAAACAGCGTTGGTTTGAAGCACGGTCGTACTAAAGACCTGTTCATCGAACGTGAACAATTTTGCGGGATCACTCCCGTCGGGATCAACGACATATGTATCATCTTGCTTTTCAATATGCTCTTCCTCTGTTCCGTAGACAGAATAGTTCATGGTCAGGGGAGCATTCAGCTCTTTGTATTCATAATAGTTACCACTAGAAATAAACGGTCGCAGGTAGGTTTGCAGTGACATCTCAGTGGTAAATGTCCAGTCGACCCGCAGTGTAGTTGCCAGGGTCTTGCGTTCGATAGTAGCAAAAATATACCTTTCGCCGTATGTATGATCGGCAAGCGGGTCGGAGATCGTCGTCACCTATTGATCGGTAATAACCCGATGGTCGTACTGCGGCCTGATCGATAGTTGTATATGTGATGCAGGGCGCAGGGACAACCCGCCACGGACATCAAACCGATGTCCGCCCTCTTCATCCCTCTTGATGTAAAACCCGAAATCCCAGGAAATCCAGTTGGAAGGGTCTCCCCTGAGCATTGAACTTGTGTTCCAGCCTCTGGTTCGTAGTACGATGGGACCACCCCGGGTAACGCGGTCGTCATATTCCCGGCCGAAGTAATTCATATTCGTATTCAGTGACCAGAGATTGCTAAAGGAAATATACCAGCCAAATTTCAGGTAATTCCTGAATCGATAGCCACCGTAGTTCCAGCCCTGTCCCGAAAAAAGCCAGGTGTTATAATTTCGCAGGAAAACCAACTCCGGTTCATTTTTTTGGTAGATGAGAGAAGAATAGAGCGTGTGGTAATCAGCCCTGCACTGGAACCCGATATCATTTACTTAATATCCGGGGCTTGCCATTGTATATGTAAGGGAGCCCAGCCAGTGTTCGCCTCCGCTTTTTGAAAGGGATAGCTCTCCGGCATATCCATTCAGGTATGTACGATCCTTGTGGACCGACAGGTAATCGGCATCGACGCGATTGTAATAATGGGTGCTGTTGGTCTGGGTTTCGGTAATTGCGGCAGTGGTTCCCCGTACCGTGGTACCGGTAAACACGCCACTTACAATCCAGTCACGGTTGTTCCATCCGTGTTCAAAATCGTCACCGGCTACGTAGGCGGAGGAGTGCAGCGTCTCTTCCAGGTAACTGGCTTTAATCATGCGATTGGTTGCACTCAAATATCCCCCGATGAGGGTATTTCCATCATTGTAATCTTATTTGACTCTGCCTACAAAATAATTGGTTGGCGGTTCCACACTGATGGATCTGTTCACACCCGAATCGGTCTGAAAATGCGCTTTTTCACGAAGTGTAAATGCATTTAACACCCCGAGGAAAAACCCGTTTTCTGTTTTCCCGGATACCTCAGCTGCAGCAGCAATGTTCGTTTGTCCCGGGCGGTCTACATACTCCATACTCCGCTTCAGGGGCAATCCGATCCGGATCTCCCTGCGGCTGCCGACCGATGCTCCTGGAGTAAAAAGTTTCGGGTAAGCCGTAGGTGTTATTGGTCTCGGTACTTCCATATTCGAAGATATCGGTCCCTTCCAGAAAAAACGGGCGCTGCTCGGGATAAAACGTTTCAAAAGCACTCAGGTTAATCACGGCAGGATCAGCTTCGACTTGCCCGAAATCAGGATTGATGGTACCCGTAAGCGTGAAGTCGGGAGA
>JAWVZC010000276.1:0-5880 GCA_033722415.1 Balneolaceae bacterium
AAACAGGGTATCGAGGGTTCGAATCCCTCCCTCTCCGCTTCTTTTTTTATACGTGCTATCTGGCTACTCCCGCCCGAAAACCTTCAACACGTAACATTTGTCTCCGAAAAGAGTAACAGTTCCTGAACTGGAATCCAAGTTGCAGTTTCCCGCCACGGCTATCGCACACACAAAAATTTGCGGGAACGTCTATTTAATTTGCCATGAAACATAACAGGATCGCCATCCGCCGTTCGAGAAGATCAACAATTCAGGTTAACCACAGGAGAGGGTAAGCAATGCTAAAACGAGTCGTGAATGTATCCAGAATTGTTACCGGGATAATCTTCCTGGTATTCGGGATCAACGGATTTTACACGTTCATACCAGTACCCGAATTTCACCCCTTTATGGAGATCCTCATTGAAAGTGGATATATCTACCTGGTCAAGATCGTCGAAGTTTTGGCCGGATTGCTGCTGCTTAGCAACAGGCTGGTACCACTGGCCCTGCTGCTCCTGATTGCTGATATCGTCGACATTACCGCCTACCACCAGCTGCTGGATCCGCGAAATGGATTCGTCGTTCCAATACTGTTGCTGCTCGCAGCCATTCTATTATACGGGTATCGTCACTACTTCCGTAAATTGCTCACCGTTAAGGCGGAAGTGCACACCGGTGAGAGAAACTAGCCCGGATTTTTCACCAAGAAATTTGTTTTTCAGCAAGGTGTAGGTCAAATGACCGCGCTGACGCAGGTTGGTACGTTAAGCAGGCGATTTGTCCTGCAACGCAGCTGGAGGGCAAATTTCGCAGTCTTATACAGCCTGTATTGATAATTTTGCAGTAAAATTGGTATAAGTTGTTGTCATTCAGAAAGGTACAGGAATATATTAAAAAAACTTGTGAGAAATCCGGGCTAGAAGCCACCAGGCGCACCCCGCATCTGATTTTAACTGACCGGCCTGGAAATACCGTGCTGCTGCATTATAACGGAATAGGAGATAAGCTTCACGTCCAGCCCGAATCACGAACCGGGAAACTTGTTTCTCAGTAACACGAAGGAACATTTGCAGCACAACGTTACCTTCCTGCGTTGCCCATGATATTGTTCGGCCCATCACCGCCGGTGAGCATTTCAAGGTATCTTGCATCCTGTCATCTGATATGGCCTTACATTTTCATGTACGCAACGGACTGCCATCCGGGAATACTTAATTTTTATGAGAAGCGACTTGTCACGTCAGAGGACAGCCACACTCCGGTGAAACAACTGGATTTTACCTCAAAGAACCGAGCGGAAGCTAAATAATAAATTTATAGGTAAATTATACATTTTTAATAATTTATAGTTAATTTTATACTGGTGAATCATCAGGATATGAGACGTTGGTACGGGATTTAGGTTGAGCCGGAAGCAGTGCCCCTGAGATCCCGAGGGTGGATTTGAAATACTCTATAGACGAATATCACAAATACAGTTGGGCTTTAATTTGTTTGAATCAAAACGAATACTGATCGTTGAAGATAGTCTCGTGCTGTCGCTGGTTGAACAGCGTATGGTGCAGCGGCTGGGTTGCACGGTAGTGGGTAATGTTGACAACGGCAAAGAGGCGATCAGTATCTTCAGGGAAAACTCTCCCGACTGCATCCTGATCGATGTGTGGCTCAATGGAGAGATCGACGGAATAGAGGTAATAAAAAAAATAAGGCAGGAGGCCGCTGTTCCCGTAATTTTTATCACCGGAGATCTGGAATTACTCGCCGAGCGGTGTGAATATGAGAAGGGCTATACCGAAGTGATTATCAAACCCTTCACTGCCGAAATGCTCACCAAAACGTTAAAACGGATCTTCCAGACAGATCATATGAGCCAGGTTTCGTAGCCATTACCTTGTCGCATCCTGCTCCTGTAAACATGGATACCTGATTCCGCTCAACTTTCGGGTACCGGTATCCGATTTTATGATACAGGCCAATCTGTTACTGGTATCTCCTCATTATCCCCCATACAGACAGGATGTTAACGAAGATCACAAGCAGGATAGTAAGCCAAAAATATTGCAGGGGCGACAGTTCCACAGGTCTCCATATTGTTTATAAATCATTTATAAACAATATGGTAACTGTAAAATAAATCTACCGGTACATGAGAAGAAACTAATTCGGTTAAATATTTTCTAATTCTTTGGCAGATTAGGCGCCGTTGGAGGTTTACAACCAGGGAAGATGACGGAACGGCCCAAAGATATCGTTGGTAATGATCGTGTACCCGGTATGTTCTCCCTTTGACATGATTTTCCCATTTTGCACGATGTACCCGGTCAACCGGCCGTCATCATAAATTATCTCATCGTATTCGATCAGGGTGTTTGTGTACCCGCTTTTGCCGTATATTTGTTTCTTGCTATTCAGGTAATATCCTGTGAAAATTGCCAGCATGCGAAAAAGACCTCATTTCCATTTATTAGATAAACACATTCAACTGTAGTGATATTTTAAGATTATAATAACCCGATGTACCGTCGCAAGATGTAGGGGAATCCATGACAATTATGTGAGTAAATAGTTGGCAGGCAGTGGATTCGGCGTGTGCAGGAACAGGTTCAATGGCAGGATCCTCCAAGCTCAAAAGCCGCTTGTTCGTAAACTTCAGGAATAACATGCAGGTGGATTTTAAGGGACCACCAAAAAAATCGGAACAAAACGGGAAACTGAAAGTTGTAGTACGTTGTATCATCGTAAACAACTGGTACCTTGTAGCCAACCCGGTATTGATGGGTGAAAAGAAATTTCCGGATTACAACTTAGCGGCTACTGGGCGTTCCTATTGCTGCATCCAGGTGGACCGGAAATTGTTTTATGGCAAGTTAATACGGTCTGCAAAAAAAACAGCAACCCTCCAATCAAGAAGGGCTGCTGTATATCATCTACAGACGGCTATTGCCGTAAGCTACATATACAACATAACCACCGGTGTACTTTGGTACAATACATAGAATAACGTATTTGTACTCCGTTAAAGTACGTATATTCTTTAAAAACAATTAGATAGATAGCTTCGAAATGCGGTCCGGCGAACCTTGTTCTGCAGACCTGCTGCGTCCTTCCGGCCTGGAAACCTTCTGCCAGCTCGCCCCGGGAGCTAACCTGCACTTCTCACGGGATTTATGACAAATTGCATGCAATGTTTGATATTGAATGAGTTTGATTGATTATTATCCGAATATGGTAAAACGGTATGTCGCAGACTGCGGAATGGCCCCGATAGCTGCGTTGAAGATGGAAATCACCATACGTTTCGCTTGCGACGACCCCTTCGCCTTGCCGATGAAACCAAATTCCCGGGGAGAAATACAGGCTAAACCGGTCCCTGTGCCAGCATGGCGTCGGCTAATTTAAGGAATCCCGCAATATTTGCTCCCTTCATGTAATCGATATGCCCGTTACCGTCGTTTCCATATGCGATACATTTTTCATGGATATCCTTCATTATGTTAAACAGCCGGTTATCTACCTCTTCGGCCGACCAGTTCAGGTGAAGCGCATTTTGGGAAATCTCGAGTCCCGAAACAGCTACTCCGCCGGCATTTGATGCCTTTCCCGGCGCATACAGGATGTTGGCATGGCGAAAAGCGTTCGTGGCCTGTTCGGTACAGGGCATATTTGCCCCTTCGGCCACCAGCATGACCCCGTTGTCAAGCAGGTTCCGTGCATCCCGCTCCCCGATCTCATTCTGTGTGGCGCATGGCAGCGCCAGATCGCAGGGGATATGCCACGGTTTTTGTCCCTCGAAGTATTCGCATCCGAACTCCTCCGCATACTCTTTTATTCTGCCACGTCGTACCTCCTTAAGTTCCTTTACGAAAACCATTTTGTCCGCATCCAACCCCTCCTCGTCGTACACTGTGCCGTCGGAGTCAGAGAGTGTGATAACCTTTGCCCCGCAGGAGATCGCCTTTTCAGCGGCATATATAGCTACATTGCCACTGCCCGAAATCGATACAATTTTGTCTTCCAGCTCCTCATTCTGTTCCTGCAGCATGTGCGTAACGAAGTAGATAAGTCCGTACCCGGTGGCCTCCGTGCGGATCAGGCTGCCGCCGAAACTGATACCTTTCCCGGTAATGGTACCCACAAATTTATTTTCAAGCTTACGGTAATTACCGAACAGGTAGCTGATCTCACGGTGTCCCACACCGATATCCCCCGCCGGAATATCCCGGTCCTCCCCGATATGCCGGTGAAGTTCCGCCATAAGATTTTGGCAAAACCGAAAAACTTCCTCATCACTCTTGCCTTTCGGATCGAAGTTCGAACCCCCTTTGGCACCTCCCATCGGCAGGGTGGTCAGTGCATTTTTAAAACACTGTTCAAAGCCAAGGAACTTGAGAGTTCCCTGATAAACAGAAGGGTGAAAACGCAGACCGCCCTTGTAGGGACCGATACTGTTGTTAAACTGCACACGCCAGGCCCTGTTAACATGCACTTTTTTGTTATCATCCATCCACGTTACCCGGAAGCTGATCACCCGGTCGGGTTCACACATTCGCTCCAGGATCCCTGTTTGCTTGTATTCAGGATGCTGGTTTACGTACGGTATGATGTCACTCATCACTTCGTGCACAGCCTGGTGAAATTCCGACTGCCTGGGATTAACGCTCTTTATCCACTTCATGAATTTATCTAGATCATACATAGGGCGGAGTTTTTGGTTAACTGAAGATTGTGATAACTGCCTGGTCTCGTCCAATTTCCGGTTTTTCCCTTCTTGCTATATAGACATGCTTCGCAGTCTAGTCAAATGTGCAAAACAGGGGGGAATGATCCAACTCCTTTACTAATTGTTTAGATTCTGGAGAACCCGCGATTTTCAGTAAGAACGGGCGGGCTGCGGAAGCCGGTAAGCCTGAATGTCAGGTGACCAAACAGACTCGTATCATTGGAACAGAGACACGTTCGTCTTCGTCCCCCAGCCCAGTTATTCGGAACACGGCCCTTTCAGACAATTCACCTGTTGGTACCTTTTATATTTCGACCAGGCCCTCACGTTTGTTGTATCTTGACATGCCGGGAGAGGGCATGGAAGATCATCTGAATCTTGTCACCACTTGCCTGCGTAAGCGGGTATATGAATACAAACCGTGAGCGTACCGAAAAATCAGTGCTTCGACTGCTGCTTTTTTTCCTGCTAAGCTTTGTCATAGCGTGGGGAATCTGGATTCCGGTGGGTACATTTGCCCCGGATCTCTACCTGATGGTGCTGCCGGGTGCCTGGGCCCCGACAATAGCTGCGTTTCTCCTGGCCTACTTTACCGACGGCAGAGAAGGTCTTCGGAAACTGCTGGGCAAACTGATCAGGTGGCGGGTATCGATCGGGTACTACCTCTTCGCAATATTCGCCATGCCGGTCCTGTCTCTCGCAGCATCGGCGTTGCATGCTCTTTTAGGAGGCAAGTTTGTTACTATTGCCTCTGTAGCAGCACAATTCGGAATTCCGGAAGAACAAAGTTACTTGTTCCTGGTATACGCCCCGCTCATCTATCTGACGACCGTATTCGCCGGGGGACCCATCGCTGAAGAAGTTGGATGGCGCGGGTATGCCCAGCCACTGCTGCAACAAAAGATCGGGGCCGGCCGGGCCGGGCTGCTGATCGGGTTTATTTGGGGTTTCTGGCACCTACCACTGTTCTGTTACTTCCCGCAGGCAGTGGGAAATATACCGCTGGTGTACTATGTTCCCCTTGTGACTGCTTATGGTGTTCTGTTTGCCTGGATCTACAACAAAACCGGGGGAAGCGTGTTGCTCTGCATTCTGCTGCATGCCGGGATTAACTTTTCCGTGGGCGTGGTGGGTTCGGAAATTCTGGCGGCCAGCAGCAAGCTTTTAACCCTTGTTAT
>JAWVZC010000277.1:0-5859 GCA_033722415.1 Balneolaceae bacterium
CGAGGTGGCACTGAGCGTTGATCTGTTGTGAGCTGCGCTCAACCGCATAGGCATTGCGAGATCCTGAAACAGGTCCGGGATGACATAAAGGCTATTTTTTAACCGCTAAACGCGTTATTCTAGTTCACTTCATGTGATTTTATGACCGCTTCGGAGGTTTTTTCTCCCTGGCTGTAGGTGATCTCCTGGTAGGCATAAGCCACACCGTTTACCGTCTGCCAGTCGGAATAACGCTCCTCCACCTGTACCTGGCTGCCTTGCTGCGGGTTAAACTGCCGGTATCGCATGACCCTTGGATAGCCGGTATCGGGATCGATCAGGTAGATGATATTTTTGTCGTTGATACTGAGGGTTATCCTGGCATACTGCTCGCCCTGGAACTGTTCCAACCCGGTAAATTGGGGGTTCAGCTCACTGCTGTTGAGCGCTACCGCCAGGTATTTGCGATGCAGGCTCTCTTTCAGGGATTGCGCCTGCTGCGGCGGAAGCGGCCGTTCCTGTCCCATCATGGACATGGTACCCTTGCCCCCCTCGTAGTTGAGATTGATAGCCCCGTTGGGAGTCTGTACGGTCTGCCGGATGGCATCCGGGTAATCGATGGTCTGCGATATCTGAACGGTCATGCTGCCCCCGGGAACATTGGAACCGAACTGGGTTACTTCCGCCTCGATACTCAGGCTGTCGAGCTGCTGATCGGGGGCGATGAGGGCATCTGCCATTTTGTCGAGCAGCTGCCGTCCTTTGGCCGCATCACCCGCCACGGCCTGCTGCTCACCGGGCTGTGGAATGGAAATGTCGATCTCGTTGACTTCGCCGTATTTCTCCAGCTGATTGCCGATCTCCTCCTTGTTGCCCACGACCAGGATTCGCAGACTGTCCGGCTTCAGGTATTTTTGCGCCATCTGCTGAACATCTTCAATGGTAGTGGCGCGCACGCCTTCAATAAATTTCTCGAACGCGTCTTCCGGCATGTCGCGGTAGGCGTTGGACATGCGCCTGCTCAATACCTCTTCATAGCTGTCATACCGGAAAACCATGGAGTTAAGGAACTGGTCCTTGACATCTCGCAGCTCCTCTGGCTTAATCGGTTCATTCTGCAGGCGTTTGATCTGCTCAATAATCGCATCAATCGCCTCGGCAGTAGTAGAACTTTTGGTCATCACCCCGGTGTAGAACTGCCCGGGATAAAAGGTATTCATTTGGTAGGAACCAAACACGGCATACGCCAGTCCGAGGTCGGTTCGGACCACCTGGAATAGGCGTCCTGAAAATCCGCCGCTAAGCACTTCGTTCATCACCTGCACTTTCGGGTAGTCGGGATTGCTGCGCAAGCCGCCGATATGACCTATCAGTACAAAGCTCTGATTGACATCCGGCTTGTCGATAACATTAATACTGCTGTTGAACTCGTAATCGACACTGGGAAAATCGAGGTTCGTTTCGGTGCCTGGTTCAATTTCGCTGAATGCTTCCTCCAGCGTTTCCTGGACCTCGCCGGCATCAAAATCACCGACCACCCCGACCATCATATTTTCTCCCACGAAATGGTCTCGGTGAAAATTGACGAGATCTTCGCGCGAGATGTTGTTTACGGTTTCATACTCGGTCAAACGACCATAGGCAGAGTTCCTCCCGTAGATGAGACGTTCGAACTCGCGGAATCCGATCTGCTGCTGGTTGTCATTGCGCCGTGATATGCTGCTTTTCACCTGTTTTTTCTCCAGTTCGATTTTTTCCCGGGGGAAAGCGGGATTTTTCAGCAGGTCTACGAATATGGGCAGCAGCTCAGCAAAGTCCTCTTTAAGCACGCTCATGCTCGCTGAACCCGAGGTGAACCCGATCCCGGTTTCCATGCTCGCCGCCCGGTTTTCGAGAATCTGGTTCAGGGTGTCGGCAGGATAGTTCTCGGATCCCCCGGATCGGATGACCGAACCGGTGATCGAGGCCAGTCCGGCTTTTTCATTCGGCACGAGTACTCCGCCGGTGCGGATAGATACGCTAACGTCAATCAGGGGGAGTTCGGTATCTTCCACCAGGAAAAACCGGATGCCGTTTCCGGTGGTGAACGTTTCCACATCCGGCCGTTGGAACTCATTGAGTTCCGGGAAACGGAGTTCATCATACCGCTTCTGAGCATGGCCGGTAACAATCCCGATGGCCAGCACCAGAACCAGCAAGCTGGTTACGTGCCTCGTTACGTTCTTCATCATCTGCATTGATAGTTCCATGGTATATTGAAATTCAATTCTATTGCTCAGCATCGGCAACCTCCTCTGATTCTGATGATTCTTTATTCCTGATCATTCCGACGGTACGGTTATCTTTCGTCAGGTAGGTTTTGGCCACACGCTGCAGGTCGTCAAGTGTTACGGCCTCCAGGTCGTCCAGATCGGTAAACACCTTGCGCCAGTCGCCCTGCTGGGCTTCGGCGGCTGCAAATGAACGGGCCAGCCCGCTGTTGGAATCAAGACTGCGTATCAGGCCGGCACGGGCATTGGTTTTGGCGCGGTCGAGTTCTTCCTGGGTGATTTCCCCATTTTTGATTTTCTCGATCTCCTCGTAGATCGTGGTCTCGAGCGTATCCAGGGAGATATCCCGGTTGGGTACGGCCAGGGTCAGGAACATGGTTTCATACTTGGTGCCGGGAAACCCGTTGAACGCACTTACCTGCAGGGCGGTCTGTTCCTCTTCCACCATACGCTTGTAGAGTCGAGAGGTTCGGCCTTCTGAAATCACGCTCCCCAGCAGCTGCAGGGCCTCAAAATCCGGGTGTTCCTGGGAAACGGTATGATACCCCAGGAGAAGAATCGGCTGATTCTGTTCGATAATCTCGAAACGCCGTTCGCCCCGCTGTTCCGGTTCTTCGGTGTAGACGGGCGGGGGCTCGGGACCTTTTTGCAAGTCGCCGAAATAGGTATTTGCCAGCTCTCGAATTTCATCAGGGTTCACATCACCGGCAATGGCAATGGTAATGTTATTGGGCACGTAATAGGTGTTGTAGAATTCCCGGGCATCCTCCATCGTCGTGGCGGTAATGTCGGAATCCCAGCCCACTACCGGGCGTCCGTACGGGTGGGCGGTATATGCCACCGAAAGGTACTCTTCCACCAGCCGACCGATTGGGCTGGATTCGGTGCGCATACGTCGCTCCTCGCGAACCACCTCTTTTTCGACATAAAACTCGCGAAACACCGGATTCTTGAAACGGTCTGACTCCAGGCTGAACCAGAGTTCCGTTCGGTTTTCAGGGAGGCTGTAAAAATAGACGGTCTGGTCATATCCCGTGCCGGCATTCAGCCCGGTACCGCCGTTGCGCTCGATGATCTGCGAAAATTCATTGTTCACCACGTACTGTTTCGCTTCCTCCTGGTGTTGTTTAAAGGTATCCCACAGCCTGGAAAGGCGTGTTGAGTCGGGATCGGCACTGTATTTTTCATCCAGCCAGCGCTGGTAGGCGCGGTCTACTTTTCTCAGGGCAACTTTCTCCTTTTCCCAGTTGGTGGTACCGATATAGTGGGTGCCCTTGAATGCCATATGTTCGAAAATATGGGCAATTCCGGTATGTCCCACCGGTTCATTGGCCCCGCCGACGTCCACATATGTCACAAAGCTGGCTACCGGGGCAATCGGGCGCTCAATGATGAGAAACGTCAACCCGTTGTCCAGCGTAAATTCGGTTACTTTTTCTTCGAAGTCCTCGAGGGACTGTCCCTCCGACAATCGGGGTACGATCACCCCCAAAACCATCAGGAATGCGAGGATAATATGTTTTTTGTTAAGACAAAGCATGGTCTCTCCTTGCCGGTTTGTATTAGAAGTTAAGTTTAGCTGTACCAATTGATTTTAAGAAGGCGTAATATGATAATTTCTAAACGCTTTTTCTATGTCAGATCATTCTGCAGAAACAGGTTTGAACCGGTTATCCCGAAGGTGCGTAACACGAATTCACCAGGAACATGTTTCAGCAGGTCATATTGTCACTTTTTGATTGAATTTCATTACTTTTGTACTAAGGGAGGTAATCATTCGGATTTGCAGGCAGGATTTGCAACGGTAAGACGAGGGAGTACGATACCATGTATCTGACCGGTCGAGACAGCGGAATGTTTGTATATGGCGTATTGCTGATAGCTGTTGCCGGGCTGCTCAGTACGGCCTGTCGCCCTGAGTCTCCCCGACAGCGGAATCATTTAAACACGCCCGTGGATACGCTTGCAGTCAGGGCGGCGATCGACAGCCTGCGCAAAAACTACCAGCAGGCGGTTGCCCGCGGCGACTACCAGACGCTGAACACCTTTCTTACCGATGAGGCGCTCATCGTCAACCCTGGAAGCGCGGAATGGCGGGCGATGCGTGCCGAATCTGATCTGCCGTTTCCAAAGGGGGCAACTCTTGAGATCGAACCTAGTGAACTGGTAGTTCTGGGCCCCGACTGGGCCTACGAAATGGGGACCTCAAGCGTCACCTATGTGCCGGCGAATTCGGAAACCGAAGTGACACTCAGTGAAACCTACCTTGTGCTTTTCCGGAGGACTCCGGACGGGTGGAACGTGCACCGGGAAGTGTCCAGCTCGTTTATACCCGGCAAACTTAACGGTGACAAATAACAACGGGCCGGGACAACGTCTTTGCACTGAAAAATCAGTCGGTTCGTAGGCCGGAAATTGTATGTGGACAGCGGTATAACCTTTCAATCTTTACAGATGGTAGTAGAATATGGAAATGCCACTAGTCGTAGCGTGTGGTGTGTTTGTTTTTGTGGAATGCAACCTTTTGTGTGACCAGGTTATGATTATCTCTACCTGCAGCAGGGTTCCGGCGTGCCGCAGCATGAGATCGGTGTACCGGTTGACGTATACGTCAACAAGCAGACGGGGGAGGGCAGGTTCAAATCGCCGGTTGACACCTGTCCTATCTCTTTTGGATCGCTGTCAGAATCAGCATCTTGTCGTTTTTTTTATTTATTCGGATCCCAGGGATGCTTTTTTGGGCAGCCGTACAATGGTTTTTGAACCAGGGGATTACATTCCGGTGCTCTGTAACCCGGAACCCCCGGCAGAAGGCATTATCGATGAAGGGATCTGGAACTGGTTCACAACCTCGGTGGTATCTCTTATGCCGAGGCTTTTTTATATGGGGGTACTGAGGTTCTCGCGCCGGAGAAATGTAAATCAGTTTAACCGGATACCCCCCCCACAAGCAGCAAAGTTGTTTTTTCGTGCCGGTTACGGGATGGCCTTTCGAATACCCCGGCCAGTAACAGCCGGGGTATTACTGGCTGCGCGGGAATCGTCGGTGGGTGTGGGCCTCCTGAATTCCCGGGAACGCTTTTACTTACCTGACGCGCTGAATTGTAATGACAGCCGCCGGGTTCTGCCAGTCATGCAGCTCCGGATCGAGGCCACGGTCTGCTGCCACACCCTGTATGCCGGGATGGTGCGTGATAATGCCGGTGTCACCTTCCGGGGCGTTGTTGCCGTTGGGTATGGCGGGCGGACCCGTATCGGGACCGACGACCTGGCAGGGGTCCACAATATCGGTGTAAGCCTCCGTATTGGGTTCACTGCCGGCGTCATAAATTGCGGCCTCGTAAACGGCCGGCTTGAACCCTTTCGGCAGCATAACGCTGTCGAGTCCGGTAAAGCCGTCGTTGGTACAGATCGCCATAATAGCCAGGGAAATCCGGTTTGCATTGGCGGAAGCTTCCACGGTAAAGGTCCTGGAGCTCGGCGGATCGGGAGCCCCGTCTATCAGTGGTGGCGTGTTGTCATCGATCGGGGCGCCGGTCTGCACCACCTGGAATATGCCCGGGGTGGCTCTGAGCTCTTCCAGCAGGGGAGCCGGTGTAACTCCATCCTC
>JAWVZC010000278.1:0-5858 GCA_033722415.1 Balneolaceae bacterium
ACGGGAGAGGTTCAGGCCTGCGGCTTCTCCTATCAGCGCAAACTGGGGTTCCTCGCTGTTGAAATCGATCCATCCCTCCCCGGCCAGCTGTTCACCATTCGTGCGGTACCGGTAGGTATGCTCCAGGAACCCGTCGATGAGCGTGGCCTGCAGGTTTACATTCTCCAGATAAACATGGTCGACGAAACTGTTGTAGAGCGTGGCCGATACGTTGTGCAGATCCTCCCGGGGGTCGAACCCGATTCCGTTAACAGATGCATCCAGGTTCAGGCTGGTGGTATCGGTCCCGGCTCCCAAAAAGGGTGCGAGATTGAGGGCTGAGGCCGACAGTGAACCCGAGTATTTGAAAGGGGGCCGGAGCTGGACAAACCCCTGCATCGCAAGCCCACCTTCCAAACCCGTCATTTCCAAGTCAAGAGACAGCGAGTCTGTGGTACCGCTGGTGTTCCCCTCCAGCTGCAGCTCCTGCAGCATACGGACCTGTTTCGCCGAAAGCGGCCCCGTGATCCGTTCAAGATCCTGTTCACGCAGGGTCAGCTTCCTGAAGTTTAATGAGTAGTTCAGAGCCGAAAAATCTGTCAGCTGCCGAAAAAACCCATCGATATTGACGTGGCTTTCACCGACTCCGAAGTCGAGGTGATCAACGTGCATCGAATCGAGATCACCGACAGCCCGCAGCGAAAATGCGAGCGGTTCGCTGACGTCCGGCAGTCGGGGAGCAATCGTCAGAAATTCTGCCGGAACCAGTTGAGATGAACTAATTTCGAGATCATACCGCGCATCCGGCAACTGACTTTGCACCGGTGCCGCTTCGATATTAATTCCGTCGACCTGCCCGCTGAGCGTCAGTTCGGAGTCGGGCGTCCTGATGTTGAAGGCGTTAAATTCGAGGTAGCGAGAATCGTTGTAGATCTGGCCATAAAACTGTACCTCCTCGATTCCCATCCCGTGCAGGTCGGCGGAAAATGTTTCAAAATCGAGGAAGCGCTGGATCTCACTCAGCTCCAGGAACATCGTCGTGTGTATTGAATCGACCAGGAACGGTTCCGGCGGCGCCAGGCTGTTGTTTTCGCCCAGAAAACGATCCACGTAGACCGAACCGTTCTCCACCGACAGTCGCGGTGCGATAATTTCCACTTCCTGTATCCAGGATTCCCCCTCGCGTCGGTCCGATCTTTTTCTTCTCGGTTGCAGTGCCCTGTTCAGGGAGTAGGTGCTGTCCCCTTCGATCAGGAAACGGACCGTGGGATTCTCCACACGGAAGTCGGTGATACTTATTTTGTTCTGAAGCAGCCCCCAAAGATCGATCCGGGTTTGCAGCCGGGAAAGGGTCACCAGGTGGTTTGATTCCGTATCCGTACCCTGCAACGAGTCGGGGATTTCAGCAGCCAGTGTGACATCGGTAAACTCGAAGGTTACCGGCAGCATGCCTTTCAGGTTCCCGATCGAAAGCCTTCCCTGAAACTGCTCGTTAAACTGCTGTTCCAGCCGGTTGGCGATAAAGTTTTTGGATGTGTCCAGCTGAAGTAACCCGAATACGCCTCCCCCCAGGAGCAGGATAATGATCAGCAGAACAAGTACTGTTCTCCAGAAATAGGTCCAGATTGTATGTATCCAGCGTAAGAACAAGCGTTAGTTATCTAAATTTCTTGTATGCAAAAGACCAGGCGTTTTCAATCAGCTTCCCGTCATCACAGGTATGGATGTAGGGACGACCCCAGTTTTCCAGCAAAATAAGGCGAATCTGATCATTATGTACTTTTTTATCCGATCTCATAGCCACAACCAGCTCATCCACTTCGGGGGCGTATTTGTGCAGTACCAGTGGATACAACGATTTGAAGGGATCAAAACGTGCGCTATCGATTCGCGCCCCACGTTCTTTGGAAGCGTGAACAGCGGCGATCATACCGATAAATACAGCCTGTCCGTGCGAGATCTTCCCGTAGCCCGCCATTTTTTCCAGCGCATGGCCGAAGGTATGCCCGAAATTGAGGTACGCCCGTTTTCCTGACTCCAGGGTATCGGCCTGTACCACATCCACCTTTATGGCAGCACTTCTGGCAATCAACTCCGCCCAGTTATCCGAAGGTGCAAACCCTTCATTTTCAATGAGATATGCCGCCAGATCAAAAATTTCAGGAGATCGAATAGCCCCGTATTTGAGTATTTCCGAGAGCCCGTTGATCCACTCCTCTCGCGCCAGCGTGTGAAGAAATTCCAAATCTGCAAACACCGCATCCGGCTGGTAGAATGCTCCCACCAGGTTTTTCCCGGTCTTGTGATTAATCCCCGTCTTACCGCCGATGGAACTATCCACCATGGCGAGCAGACTCGTCGGCAGGTGTACCAGGGGGATGCCCCGGAGGGCGGCTGAGGCGGCAAATCCGGCAAGATCACCGGTAACGCCTCCTCCGATTGCAAACAGCGGGGTTTGCCGTTCCACCTCCGTTGCCATGATAAAATCGATGATTTGTTGCCACGGCCCCGTACTTTTACTCTGTTCCCCTTCCGGGACCACATAGGTTTCGACACGGTCGAAATAGCGGCTCAGTCCGTTGGCAATCCGTTGTCCGTGAAGTTGTTGCACCCGTTCGTCAATGACAGATAGCGCCAGGCGCTGAGCATACCGGTCGCTGCAAAAACGTTCAATTTGCTGCCACATATTCTCCCCGATGCAGATGGGGTAGTGTTTCTCGTACCGTATGGGGACCTCAATGGTATGCGACATGATTCCTGATTTTTTTTACCAGTTTTTCGGTCGTGGCCTCGATGCCGGCACCGGTACCGGTTTCGATGGTTATTTCCGCCTGTCGGTAATATGGCAGCCGTTGTTCATATAACTCCTTCAGCTCCTTTTCCAGTATTGATTTCTCCTTCATGGTTCCATCCTTATCGAGCAGCAGGGGCCGATCCTCGTGTTTCAAAATGCGGTTCAAGATAACAGAAAATGAGGTTTCAACGAAAATCAGCAGCCCGTTTACCTTGAGGTGGTCAACGACATGCTGATTATGCAGCGCTCCTCCCCCCAGGGCCAGCACCCCCTTGAACGTGCGAACCGTCTGCAAAAGGCACTTTTTTTCCAGGGTTCGGAACTTCTCTTCGCCCTGGTGCTCGAATATTTCCGGGATCGACTGCCCCGTCTCCTCCTCGATAATCGTATCCAGGTCGGCAAACGGACACTCCAGCCTGCGAGCCAGGGCCGCCCCTATGGTTGACTTTCCCGTTCCCATGAATCCGCACAGAAACAACCTGTCCGGCAGATTTCCAATATTGCTCATCAATCTTGTGGTTTCATTGGCGGAACCATCTCCACGTTTTCCCGTTCCACGACCACGGCACCCGGGGAGGCTCCTTTCGGTTTCCGAACATACTTGACTTTGGTATACATGACCGGGGCACTCTTCATTCCGCGGGCCTTGGAATAGTAGGCGGCATAGCTTGCGGCCTGCAGAATTACCCGTTTGGGCGGATACTCTTTCCGGTTCCCCATGCGTATGACAGTATGCGACCCTGCCACCCCCCGGGCGTGCAGCCAAACATCTTCTTTGTGTGCCAGGCTGGTTAATTCGTCATTACTCCTGGCGCTCTTCCCGATCCATACCTCGTACTTCCCAACCTTGAATTTCCGAAAGGGTGAGGTCGCCTGGCTGCTTTCCCCGGTTCCGTAACCGTAGGTTTCCAGCTCTTCGCTGTGATGTTTTATCCACTTTTCGAGTTCTGGAAGTTGTCTTACATCCGTTATGCTGTGTATCAGTTCCTTTAAATGTGCAATTTCATCCTCCACACTGTCAATACGTTCTATGGCTTTTTTATAGGAGGTGCGAGATTCTTTTGCTTTCTGGTAATAATACTGTGCGTTTTCCGCAATATCTTTTTCCTGCTTAATCGGAATGGTTACCGTCTCGGACTGCTCATACAGATCTTCAACCTCGATTTGTGACTGCTGGGGCTCTTTCTCCTCGTGAGCGTGAGCCATCAACAGGTGACCATACTTTTCATACTCATCGGCCCGCTCCAGGCTCTTGTCGGCCTGCATCAGCTGTTCGAGCTGCTTCTCTTTTTTCGCCAGCACTCGTTCCAGCACCTGCAGGACGTTATCCTTTTTCTGGTGAAGCCGCCGGGTGTGAACCGCATTCCTGTAGGCATGACGAATCATGTCATTGGCATGTTCAAAGTCCTGATCGGTCTCGATATCAAGGATTTCCTCCGACCAGAGGCAGGTCTCCCCGGTCACCAATACACGGGGATTTGGATTTTCCAGCAGCTCACGGGTAATATGCTCCACGAATGTACGGACCTCACCGGGTTCCATCTGTGCAACATTGTGCTGTTCCAGCAATTCCGGCAGCAGGTTCCGCGGAAGCAGCGGGTTAAGGCTTGTCACCTGATTCTTGGGTTTTGCCTCAGGTTTAACCTGTCGGGCAAAGTCGGGGGCATGCGGTTCGGGAGGCGTCTGCCCGGAAACCTTCTCCGTATCCTTGAACGCAGTTACAATTTGCTGATCCTCAACCAAAAAAATATTTGGACTGCTGCTGAACATTTTACACAGCAAGTATCGGCCGCTCTCCATATACAGGTAAATAAGGCGATCATACTCCGCTAATTCTACCTTTACAATCTTTTCATCTACAATATCCTTGAAAAATTCAAAAACATTGCTCTTTTTAGGGGGACGGTATTGATCGATAAAGAGTGCCGTCTCCTTAGGGTTTGCACTAAATATCAATCGCTTTGCAACCGATTCCGAAATGTCTTCAAGAAAGATCTCCAATACATCCTTGTGGGGAGATATGGCAAGGTCAAAATTTGTGCCAACTGCACTTACTTTTAATTCTTCAATTAAGTATTTTAATTCGTAATAATTATTCATCGTAATAAATTAAAGAAAAGCGCCAACCGACAATTAAAAATTAAGGTGAAATGACGTACCCGATTTTTAATTCTGTAGTAAATCAAATCGAGAGTGACCTGGAAAACAGGAATGTAAAGATAAAAACATTTAGGACGTGGAACGAAGACCGAATTAATGCCACCGGCCTGGAACTGGTGATTGCACTGGAAGATCGTACCGAGTTTATCAAGGAACTATCATTTAATTTCGACTGGGACCGTTTTCGAGAAACCGTCCTGGCCAAACAGCTTGACGGCATGGAGGAACACCCCTTTCTGCTGGAAGATAACATGGTAAGTGCCAGTATCGCCCCCGTTATCGACATCGAGGTGACGTGGATGTTCGATGAGGAGAAATCGCAACCGAGTGTGTCGGGTGAAAACGGCAACCACCGGCTGGATGCTGCAAGCGAGTGGATGGAAAAAATAAGCGAGCAGGTAAACAGCCTGCTGGGTGACGACGATATCATTACCCGTTGGCATATCGAGGTGGAAGGCGATGAGTACGGAAAGTACCTTTCAGCCATCAACCTTATCTCCTACTTCCAGTATACGCTGTCTGACCTGACCAGCCTCAATGGCGTTCACCAGTTTGTCACCGACCGGCTCAAGGACCTGCTGCTGAAGTCTCAGAAGGTAATGCGCATTTCCGACAATATTCTTCATACGGTAGCTGCCGCATAACCCGACTTTGCAGTATCTCACTGGGTCATATTTGAATCGCAGACATTTACGGCATATACCAAAAAAGGCCTTCGAGCAATCGAAGGCCTTTCAGACTGCAATCCGTTTGGGGCTACTTGTTCTTCTTGTGCCGGTTTTTTCGTAACCGTTTTTTACGCTTGTGCTTGGAAATTTTGGATCGTTTTCTCTTTTTTCCACTTGGCATAGTTGTTCACCTACAGTTTTAGTTATTATAATCGCCTGGTAATGAATTGGCGAATCTCTTTTAGAGAAGGCCCCCA